>JANYJN010000658.1 GCA_025358475.1 Candidatus Solibacter sp. | reverse complement strand
CCGCGCCGCGGCGGCATAAGCCCGGCGCGCGCGGGCGGCGTCTTCCCTCTGGCGCAGGTCGCTCTCCGGGGCCTCGCCCGAGCCGGTTCGAACGGAACCCTCCAGATATCCCACCAGGCCTTCGCGAAACCACACCGGGATTCCAGGCGCCGCCTGCGCCTCCACGAAGACGTGCAACAGTTCATGATGGATGGTGGAATCAAGCGCCCCGCGCGCTCGCAATACCGCCGCCGGCTGCAAATGAATGCGCCGTCCCGAGGAGCGCGCCGCCACCCATCCCGGTTCACCCGTCGCATTGCGAAACGTCTCGACATCCGGGTAGACGCGGATCTCGACGCCGGTGGGCGCCGTCCACCCGTACCGGTCCACAATCTCTTTCGCCAGCCGTTCCGCCGCCACTAGCACCTCGCCATCACGCTCCGGCTGCGTCGTCATCAGCGCCACCGTCTCGCCGCCCATGCGCCGCCATGCGAGGCCGCGCGCCGTCAGGCCCAGCACCGCGCCCGGATAGTAGAACGCCAGAATCTCGCGATAGCCGTGCCCTTCCACGCCCATCTGGTCGGCGCCCAACTGGCACATCCCCACTCCGTGCCCGTCGCCGGTTCCCACAAAACTCAGTTTCGTGCCTTCTCTCGCCACACGCCACAGGTCGCTGCGCACGGTATTGAAACCGAGCGCGCGGCCGATGGCGAAGCGGAACGAACTCGCCGACATGCGCACCCGCTCGTCCGCGCCGGCGAGCGCCAGCACTTGCGCCCGCCCCGACCCGGTGCGTTGCGCGATGGCGATGCTTTGGATCTCCGACGGCGTGCGCAGGTGCGACTTTCCGAGCGCCGCCGCGATCTCCGCCGCCGGTGCGCTCCAATGCCACGCCGCCCCGCCTTGCCGCGCGCAATACGGGTCCGCATGGCTGCGCAGGAACGGCGCGCGCAGGTCTGGCCATACCGCGCGGGCGTCCTCCGTGGTGCCGCCGCAACTGCGCGAGTAGCAAGCCAATGCCGGCCTGCCCTCGAACCACAGCAGTTCGCCGGCGGTCTGCCCGGCGAGCGACGCTAGGCGCGGCGTGACCGCGTCCGCGTCCACTCGCTGGCAATGCGTGGTGGCGCAGAGATCGTAGCCCTCCGCCTTATGCCGCCCGCGCAGGTTCAGCGCATAGGAACGCGCCGCCACCGCCATCGCCTTGATACCTTCGTCGGAGCGGAAGGTGCTGCACTCTCCCGCCAGCACCGCCGCGACATACTGCTCCAGCGCCATTTGGATGGTGGCAGATTTGACGCGCACCTTCAGGGTTGCGGGCGCGGCGGTGAGCATGGGGCAAAGCAGAATCGCCAACAAGCCGCCTAATATTGCCGTGGGGCAGGCTAATAACCCAACGCCCCTCGTTTTTCCCAGCATCGGGAATGCGGCATTGGTGGGGCGGACCCCATGGTCTGCGCGGGACGCCCTCGTCCCGCCGCCGGAGCGGCGAGGGCGGCATCTTGCAGGGTGCCAGCAGGCCGACGGGGGCGTCGGCCGCGGACCAGGGGGTCCGCCCCACCATTCATGCAGGTGCCCACCGCCGGGAAAAATCGAGTGGCATTGGGTCGATAACCTGCGCGGCAGTGGGCCGATCGCCAACCGGCTGGAGCTTTCCAGGCCGCCCCACAAGGCCGCGCCGCTCACAACCGCCCCTTCCAATGCGCTTCCAGTATCCGCCCCGCGATAGGCGCCGCGTCCGCTCCGCCCGACCGCCCCTGCAGCATCACGGTCACCACCGCCCCGTCCGTGAAGCCCGCGAACCACGCCAGATACACCCCGGCCGGCGTCCGCGCGCTGCCCGTCTTTCCCGCCACTTTCAGCCCCGTGACCCGCGCCCGCTGCGCGGTGCCGAATGAGACTGCGTCCGCCATCCCTGCCAGCACCGCCGGAGCGGCACGCGACGCCAGGCGGCAGTACGCCATGGCGAGCGACGCCGTGGTCACCAGCACGCCGTCCTCGCCGAGCGCCTGCAACTGCGGCGGCGCATCCCACACCCGGCCAGCACCTTCGTGCTCGCCGAACCAGCCGGTCAGCGACCCCAGGCCCCACCGCTCCAGCACGCGCGTCAGTTCGCCGGCGCGAAATCGCGATGCGTAGTGCGCCGCAAAGCAGTTGCACGAATAGGCGATGGCCGTGCGCACGGTCACGGGCGCGCCCAGTGGCGGATGCGAGCAGGCGAAGCTTCGCCCTCCGAGGCGCAGATCGCCGGGGCAGGGAAAGGCGTCATCGGCGCGTACCAGGCCGCGTTCCAGCAGCGCGTTCAGCACCAGCGGCTTCAACGTGGAACCCGGGGGCACCGCCGATCCGCCCGCCAGTTCCGGCGCATGCGCGGCCATCAGCCGCCGTGTCTTGCGGTCCACCAGCACACTTGTGCCGTGCGCTCCCTCGAAGTAGCGGTCGATGCCTTTCGTCCACGCAACCTTTTTGGTCCACGCGCCGGTGGCAAGCAGACTCGCGATGGCGTTCCGGCGCAGCATGGTCTCGTCATTTCAGTGTATGCCCCGCCCGCCACACTCGATAAATCGCACGCCGGCCAACCGCTCTCCCATTCAGGTCGAACCGGCCACACACAGCACCTGCGCCAACACCAATGCGGAGTGCGTTTCTTTCCTTCACGGTCCCACCATCACGCCACAAAGTTAGGTGGCATAAGTTGCTCATGACGCCAGGCGCGTCACGACGAATGATGAAAATCTTGCAGCCGGTCGGGTAATCGCTTTTTCACGTTCGGTCTGCCACGAAGTGCCAGGTGGGTTCGGAGCAATAGCCGTCCAGCCGTGGAACTCGATTCTCGAGGCGGAGTGCGGTGGTTCATCCCCGGCCGATAAACGGCATGTTGGTCGCCATCACGGTGAGGAATTGCACGTTGGCTTCCAATGGAAGATTCGCCATGTACAGCACCGCATCGGCCACGTGGCGAACGTCGATTCGCGGCTCTAGGGCGATGGCGCCGTTAGCCTGCGGGACGCCGGCCGTCATGCGCTCTGTCATTTCCGTGGCGGCGTTGCCGATGTCGATCTGTCCGCAGGCGATGTTGTGGGGCCGGCCATCCAGTGAAAGGCTCTTCGTGAGGCCCGTGATGGCGTGTTTGGTAGCGGTGTATGGCGCCGAGTGAGGGCGTGGCGCGTGCGCGGAGATGGAGCCATTGTTGATGATGCGCCCACCGCGCGGATGCTGTGCCTTCATGAGCTTGATGGCTTCCTGGGCGCACAGGAACGCGCCGGTGAGGTTGACGGCGAGCACTTGGATCCACTGCTCATAGAGAAGGTCCTCTAGCGGAATGGCGGGCGCGCTTATGCCCGCGTTGTTGAACAGAACATCCAGGCGCCCGAAGGTTTCCTGGGTTTTGGCGAACAACGCCCTGACGGAATCCGGACTCGTGACGTCGGTGGGGACCGGGAGCATCCTGCCGCCCGCCGCGGATGCCGATGCGGCGGTCCGCTCCAGCGGCTCGGCGCGCCGGCCGGCAAGCACCACCGAATACCCGGCCGACTGAAGCGCCAGGGAGACGGCGCGTCCGATACCGCTGCCGGCGCCCGTTACGAGTGCGATCTTGCCGGTGCTTGTCATAGGTTCATTTTCCCTTTATCCGGTAGACGTACATCGAGTGCCCGATGATCTCCGTGGGGGTGCGCAGCCAGGGTGCCTGGGCGCGCGCCACGAAGTGCGCACTTACGACGTAGATGCCCGCTTCGGGATCGCGCGCCAGTTCCTCCGGTCCAACGGGCGTCAGGTTCAACCCGTAGGCGGATGGCGGGAGGGAGCCGAAGTAGGCCAGATGCACGGGCTCTCCGTGGGCGTTGCGGTCCACCCAGTCCTTCACCTGCTTCAGGGATTGCCCCCAATCCACGTTGCTGTCGTCCAGCCACAGCGGTCCGCAGCGCGTGCCGCCATCGAGCCCGAGGGCTGCCGGATTCCTGGTCAGGCAGGCGCCTTCGTTAAAGTAGGCGAGAGCGTCCGGGTAGATGCCTGCGGCCGCGGCCAACATCCACACGCCCAGCGCCGCCGTCACCGCGCGTCCCCAGGTCCCCTGCCGGATGAGCCACGCCGCGCCGGCGCCGCCTACCAGGCAGGCAAAGGGCAGAGCCGGGATGATGTAGCGCATCCCCAGGTTGTCGGCAAACACGGTGTGCGCCGCCAACACAACCGCGGGCGGCAACAGCAGGAATAGCTTGACCCGCCGTGAAGAGGCGCTGCCGCGCAGCGTGAACAGGCCGATGGCAGAGAACAGGATGGCGGCCAGCGGTTCCTTGAGCAGATAAGCCGCCGCGAAATAACTGGCGAAGCGGTGCTCCAATTGTCCGCCGAGGAAAACCAGGTAGGCGGGATTGTGGTCGGCATTCACGCGCCCGATTCCGGTGGCATAGAGGAAGAGTCCGCCGGGCGAGAGGTAGACCGCCTGAATCACCAACGTGGCGAGCGCGCCCATGACCACGAATGCCAGGGCGAGAGCGCCGTAGCCGCGCGGCGTTTTCGACCCGTCCGCGCGCGGCCCGCGGTCCCTGGCCGCGAACATCAGCACCGCCGCCACCGGCAGCAGGAACACCGCGGAAAATTTGGTGCACAACATCAGGCCCATGGTGAGGCCGCAGCAGATGAGGCGCCTGCTATCGGGGCGCTCCAGATAGTGCCACAGAGCGAACAGGAACAGCACCGTGAAGGCCGCCAGTCCCACGTCCATTGTGGCCAGGTAGCCGTGACCCAGAATGGCCGGGTTCAGGGTATACAAAAAGAGCGCCGCTAGCGCCGCCACCTCGCCCAGCAGTTGACGGCCCCAGAGATATAGCAGCAC
>JANYJN010000689.1 GCA_025358475.1 Candidatus Solibacter sp. | reverse complement strand
GAGGTAGCGCGCTGCGTCGATGGCGTCACCAAACTCACCAAGCTGGATGTATTCTCGGCCGAGGACCGGCAAGCCGAAAGCGTGCGCAAGATGCTCCTCGCCATGGTGGAGGACATTCGCGTTATCCTGGTGAAACTCGCCGACCGCATACACAACATGCGCACCCTGGGTTACCTCAGCCCGGAGCGGCGGGAGCGCATCGCGCGCGAAACCATCGAGATTTATGCGCCCATCGCGCACCGTCTCGGGATGGGCAAGGTCCGCGGCGAGCTGGAGGACCTGGCCTTCCAGCACCTGGAGCCGGATGCCTACCAGGAGATCCTCGGATCCATCGAATCCAAGCGCCACTCCAATGAGGAATTCCTCACCGAAATCCGCCAGACGGTGGAGAGCGAACTGCGTCGGGAAGGCATCCCGGCGCGCATCGATGGCCGCCTGAAACGGCCCTACTCCGTGTTCCAGAAAATGCGCCGGCAGAAAATCTCTATCGACCAGGTCTACGATCTGATGGCGCTGCGCATCCTCACCGACTCGGTCAAGAACTGCTACGCGGCCCTCGGCGTGATCCACAACAAGTGGCGCCCCATCCCGGGCCGCATCAAGGATTTCATCGCTATTCCGCGTCCCAATCTCTACCAGTCCCTGCACACCAGCGTGGTGGGCCCGCACGGCCAGACCTTCGAGGTGCAGATCCGCACCGAGGAGATGCACCGCATCGCCGAGGAAGGTATCGCGGCCCACTGGAAGTATAAGGAAGGGCGCAAAGGCCCGGCCGCCGACGACCAGCGGATCGCCTGGCTGCGCCATCTGGTGGAATGGCAGCGCGAAGTACAGGACCCCGGAGAATTCATGTCCACCCTCAAGGTGGACCTCTACCCGGAGGAGGCCTACACCTTCACGCCGCGCGGCAAGGTGATTGTGCTGCCGCGGGACGCCACGCCCATCGATTTCGCCTACGCGATTCACTCCGATGTGGGCAGCACCTGCGTGGGCGCCAAGGTGAACGGCCGCATCGTGCCGCTGCGCTCCAGTTTACGCAACGGCGACGTGGTGGAGATCATGACCCAGGCCGGTCATGAGCCCAGCAAAGACTGGTTGGCCTTCGTCAAGACTTCGCGCGCGCGTAACAAGATCAAGCACCTGATCAACGCCGGTGAGCGCGTCAAAGCCATCGAGATTGGCCAGAAATACCTGGAAAAGGAAGCGCGCCGCCTTGGGGTGCAACTCAGCAAGGTAACCAAGGCCGACATGGAGCGTGTGTCCGCGGAGTACGGGCTCAGCAAGATGGAAGACCTGCACGCGGCGCTCGGCTACGGCAAGTTCTCGGCGCGCCAGGTGCTCTCCAAAATCGCTCCCGGCGTGGTCAAGGAGGAGGTCTCCGAGCCCAGGCCCGCCTCCGTTCCCGATAGCGCCACGCCGTATACCCCGCCCGGCGCCAGGCGCCCCGATGGGGACGGTGTCATCAAGGTCCGCGGCCTGGACGACCTCATGGTCTACCGCGCCAAGTGCTGTAATCCGATACGGGGCGAGGCTATCGTGGGCTACGTGACCCGCGGCAAAGGCGTCGCCGTACATGCCAAGATGTGCCCCAACGTGCAGAGCCTGCTTTACGACGTGGAGCGGAAGATCGAAGTGGAATGGGCCCGCGCCGCGGAGGACTCCTTCCCGGTCCGCATCATAGTCCATACCGACGATCGTCCCGGCATGCTCAATCAGTTGACCAGCGCGCTCTCCGCCGAGAACACCAACATCCGCAGCCTCGAAGCCAAGGGCGAGACCGATCATGATGGCGGCGTCGTCGAGATGACGGTCGACGTGCGCGATAAGAAACAACTCGAAAAGCTGGTAGCCGCCATGCGCCGCATCTCGGGCGTACGCGACGTCGAGCGGCTCTTTAACTGAAATGCCTGTATCCACCGACCCAGAACACATCGCCATTTCCAAATCGAAAGGTATCAAGATCGATTGGAAAGATGGTCATAGAAGCGATTACGGCCTTGTCTACCTGCGCGACAAGTGTCCCTGCGCCACGTGCAGCGGATCCCACGGGACGCCTCCGCGCCCACCCGAGGCGGACAACCCCCTCCAGATGTTCAAGCCGGCGCTGAAGATGCTCGGCGTGGAACCAGTGGGCAATTACGCCATCCGAATCAATTGGAGCGACGGCCATAATACCGGCATCTACTCCTGGGAGCACTTCCGCCGCATCTGCCAGTGCCCCGAGTGCAAGGTGGTGGCATAAGTTACTCATGTCGCCCGCGGCGTACTCAAAAGAATTATGAAAATACTGCTGCCCACCAGCAAAGTACCGCTGCCTCAGAAGCAAGGTGCCCGCGGGGGGGATACCGAGGAGGCAGTCTGTTCGAGTTTGCGACCGAATTGACACTTTTGGGAATTCTCCCCGATTGCACGGACAGGCCAGGAGGCCTGTCCTACGGCAGCAGATACCCGGTCAACATGTCTTTCAATTCCTTCAACACGGCTTGCCGCGCCTCGGCCGATTCCTGGCGGTAGGCGAAGGCAATCACCCGGTCGCCCGCTTCGGCCGCGATCCGGATGCGCAATTGCAGTTTCTTACCGGGCTTCCAGCCGCACTTTTTGACCAGCAGATCGCCCAGAATGCCGCCCGGGCCGGTCTGGGGATCGGCCTGGCTTTCGCGCGTCGATTCGCTGATATGGTTGCCTAACGCCAGCTCGCGGAAGTGCGGGTGGCTCTCCAGAAAATCCACGTAGGCGTCGAGCACGCGCCCGAGCGACTTTCGCGGCGAGAAGATCAACTGCCGGGCCGTGAAGGCACGCTCGATCCCGGCGCGAAAGGCATCCAATTCACGCACCGCGACCCGGTCGAAAATCTCCTGGCGGCCGGAGTAAAAGCGGTACAAGGCGCCCACGGAAATGCCCGCCTGCGCGGCAATCCGGCTGGTGGTGATCTCTTCGAATGGAAGGCGCCCGAGCAGCGACGAGGCCGCGTCGAGAATCTCTTCCACGGTCTGGTTGCTGCGCGCCTGCAAGGGCGTTCTTCGGCTGGCGGAAACGGTCATGGCTTGGGTGAAACGCGAACGCGATTCGCATTCGCGTCCTCTCATTTTGTATTATAGGGGATATGCCCGTTCCCGCGTCGCAGATGTGGACCGTCGCCAGTTACGTCCTCCGGCAGAAGCTGAAGGGCCGGAAGCGCTACCCGCTGGTGCTCATGCTGGAGCCGCTTTATCGCTGCAACCTGGCGTGCGCCGGCTGCGGAAAGATCCAGTATCCCGGCCATATTCTGAAGCGGGAGTTGACGCCGGAGGAGTGCTTCCGCGCCGTGGAAGAGTGCGGCGTGCCGACGGTGGCCATCCCGGGCGGGGAACCGCTGTTGCACCCGCGCATCGACGAGATCGTGCGCGGCCTGGTGGCCCGCAAGAAGTACGTGTATCTGTGCACCAACGCCCTTCTGCTGAAGCAGAAGCTGCACCTGTTCCAGCCGAGCAAGTACCTCACCTTTTCGGTCCACATGGATGGCGAGAAGGAGCATCACGATCTGTCGGTATGTATGGAAGGCGGCTACGAGATTGCGCTCGAGGCCATTCGCGCGGCCGTCAACGCGGGCTTCCGGGTAACCACCAATACCACGGTGTTCGAAGGCGTCGATAGCCAATCCGTCCGCGCGTTTTTCACGGAGATGATGGATGCCGGGGTGGAAGGCATGATGGTCTCGCCGGGCTATTCCTACGATAAGGCGCCCGACCAGCGGCACTTCACGGGACGCGAGCGAAATCAAGCGATGTTCCGCAAGATCCTCTCCAACCGCGACGCGCGCTGGCGATTCAACATGTCCCCGCTGTTTCTGGAATTCCTGATGGGGAAACGCAACCTGCAATGCACGGCCTGGGGAATGCCCGCTTACGGCATCTTCGGTTGGCAGAAGCCCTGCTACCTGCTGCAGGACGGGTATGCCGACACGTTCCGGGAACTGCTGGATTCCACCGGCTGGGAGAAGTACGGCTACGAGTCCGGCAATCCCAAGTGCGCCAATTGCATGCTGCATTCCGGCTACGAGGCGTCGGCGGTGGATTACACTTTCTCGCTGCCAGGCGTTTTTGCCACGGTGCGGGCCATGCTGTTTTCGCGGTATCGAGATGCGGAGGCGCAGGGCCAGATCGCCGCGGAGAAGGCGCCGGCGTCTCTGGTGCAGATCGCTTCGATGGCGGACAGGCCTACCTTGAAAGGCGCCGATATCGCGGCTGGGGAGCAGTTGGCCGAGGGGCTGGAGCAGGCGTTCGACTACCGCGGGGACGTCACGATTACGCTCGATACAGGGGAATGCATCGACGGCTACATCTTCGATCGCGACCCCGCCCGGTCGACGATGCGCATCCTGACCAAGACCGGCGGCAAGAGTACGGTAAAGTACGCCGACATTGCCCGGCTTTCCTTCACGGGACGCGACATGGCGGACGGACGCAGTTGGGACGCCTGGGTCAGGAAGTACGCCGAGCGCAAAGCTTCGGGCGAGAAGAACATCGAACTGGTGCCCGAGACGATCGATTAGCGCCCAGACCGCGTGAAGTTGTGCGATTGGGTGCAACCCCTCGCTTACGCTCGGGGCTCGTATCAGAGCCCCGAGCGTCAGCGAGCGGGTTTGCGGTAAACCAAATCTAGCGGTCAGGGCACTAGGGCCGGTACCGGCCGGCCCGATGTGGCCGGAACTCGGACTTGTAGTTTGCCCCGCCGGCGCTGTATGATTACGGACCGGGAGGATCGACGCATGGGTTCCCCTCGAACTGGTTTGTACCGTGACCCGGCGGAGCAGCCATCCACGCATCCGCCCAATTCCGCTTCGCCCACACTCTCCACTGCTCCCCGGCATCGCAGCGCCGCGGCCAGGAAAGTGGCTGAGGTTTTCTCCCTGGCCGGCATCGAGATCGGCGGGCACCGGCCGTGGGATTTGCAGGTTCACGACGAGCGGTTCTATGCCAGGCTGCTGGCGGGCGGCGGCCTGGCGGCTGGTGAATCCTATATGGACGGCTGGTGGGACGTCGAGGCACTGGACGAGCTGTGCACCAGGGTCCACCGCGCCAACCTGCCCGCCATGGTCGGCGGCTGGGAGATGCTCTGGCTGGCGCTGAAAGGCCGCATTTTGAATCGCCAGCGGAGATCGCAGGCTGCCGAGGTGGCACACCGGCACTACGATCTGGGAAATGACGTTTACCGGGCGATGCTGGACGTCCGCATGCAATACACCTGCGCCTACTGGAAGGACGCCGCCACGCTGGATCAGGCGCAGGAAAACAAGCTCCGCCTGATTTGCCGCAAGATCCAACTGCGGGCGGGGATGACGGTGCTCGACCTGGGCGGGGGCTTCGGAGGCCTGACCCATTTCATGGCATCCGAGTACGGCTGCCGCGTGGTGATGTACAACATTTCGGCGGCACAGGTGGCCCACGGGCGCGAATGGTGCAGCGGCCTGCCGGTGCGCATCGAGCAGAAGGATTACCGCGAGGCGGCGCGCGAAGCCGGGACCTTCGACCGCGTGGTATCGGTGGGACTGTGCGAGCACATCGGCCAGAAAAACTACCGCGGGTTTCTGGAGTTGGCGCACCGGCTGTTGAGCCCCGGCGGACTGTTCCTGCTGCACACCATCGGCGGCAACGAATCTTACACCTGCACCGATGGCTGGATAGACAAATACATTTTCCCCAACGGGATGACCCCCTCGGTCGCCCAACTGGGCAAGGCCATGGAAGGGCTGTGGGTGGTGGAAGACTGGCACAATTTCGGTCCGGACTACGACAAAACGCTGATGGCCTGGTGGCACAATTTTGACCGCGCCTGGCCGTCGCTCCAGGCTAACTACGACGGGCGATTTTATCGCATGTGGAAGTACTACCTGCTGGGATGCGCCGGCGGATTTCGGGCACGCAGGCTGCAGTTATGGCAACTGGTCTTATCGAAGGGCGACATCCCCACTTACACACCAGTGAGGTAGTCCGTGAAGTAACCAGGATCCCATGGACACCACTGCGGAGTACGAAGCGCGGTACCAGGCGCGGTCCGGCGCGCTGTGTGCCGAGCTGCAGGCGGCCCGGCGGAGCGGCCTTCCGGCCGGCCTCGGGAAGAGCACCTCAAATCTGTTCCGCCAACGCCAGCCTGCCGCGCGGCACCGGCTGGACGTGCGCGCTTTCGACCACGTGCTGCGCATCGACGCGGAGCGCATGACCGCCGAAGTGGAGGGCATGATCACGTACGAAAGGCTGGTGGAGGGGACGCTCGGTTACGGTTTACTGCCGGCGGTGGTGCCGCAGTTGAAGACCATCACGGTGGGCGGCGCGGTAAGTGGACTGGGCATCGAGTCATCGTCCTTCAAGTACGGATTGGTGCATGAGACGGTCGAAGCCATGGAGATTCTGACTGGAAATGGCGGCATCGTGGCGTGCTCAGCGTGCCGCAACCCGGATCTGTTTTTCGGATTTCCTAACTCCTACGGCACTCTCGGTTATGCCCTGCGACTTACTATCCGGCTGGTCCCCGCGGCTCCGTATGTCTACCTCACGCACAGACGGTTTCTGGCGCCGGACAGCTTCTTTGCCCATCTTGCCCAGGTCTGTGCCGGGGCCTCCGCCGACTTTGTGGACGCGGCCATCTTCGGAGCGGACGAGATGTATATTACCGAGGCGGTCTTTGCCGAGGGCGCGCCGCGGGTGAGCGATTACACTTACATGGATATCTATTACCGGTCGATACAGCGAAAGCCGAACGATTGGATGACCGCCAAAGGCTACATCTGGCGTTGGGATACCGATTGGTTCTGGTGTTCGAAGCACTTTGGTGTTCAGATTCCGGCCATCCGGCTGTTTGCCAGGCCGGCGCTGAACTCGCGCAGTTATCAGCGCGTGATGCGGCTTTCGCAGAAGCTGCTGCCGCCTTCCCCGGGCCTGGAGAGCGTGATCCAGGATGTCGATATTCCCATCGCGCAGTGCGCGGAATTCCGCGAGTTTCTGCTCCGCGAGATCGGCATCTCGCCGATATGGGTGTGTCCGTTCCAGACCTCGGATAGGACGTATGATCTGTGCCCGCTGAAGGCGAACCAACTCTATGTGAACTTTGGATTCTGGGACATGGTGCGCACCGCGCACGGGAGGGGACATTACAACCGGATGATCGAGGGTAAGGTCGCCGAACTAGGCGGTGTGAAGGGACTGTACTCGGCGTCTTACTACGATAGGGGGACGTTCTGGAGTATCTACGATAAGACTCGCTACGACCACCTCAAACAGACATACGATCCCGACGGGGTCTTTCCGGACTTTTATGCCAAGTGCGTGGAACGTAAGTAAGCGGTCCGGGGCGCTGGGTGGGGCGGACCCCCAGGTCCGCGCGGGACGCCCTCGTCCCGCTGCCCCGGCAACGATATCAGCATCTTGCAAGGTGCCAGGAGG
>JANYJN010000684.1 GCA_025358475.1 Candidatus Solibacter sp. | reverse complement strand
CTGCTCTACGATTCGGTGCCGGCGATGGAAGAACGCGAGACGCGGCTCAAGGCGACGGGCTTCTTTCGCACGCTGGGCGCGGAAGCCACGGCGGCCGAAGGGGTGGAGCGGGGGGCTACGGGGGTACTCTGCGGGTCCGGGGCGAAGTTGCTGCTGGTGGACAACGACGATTGCTTCATCCACACGCTGGCCAACTATGCGCGGCAAACCGGCGCGGAAGTGGTGACGTACCGCGCGGGCTTCCCGCCGGAAGTGATGGCGCGGGTGGCGCCGGACCTGATCCTGATCTCTCCCGGTCCGGGCCGGCCGGCGGATTTCGGCGTGCCGGACGTGGTGAAAACCGCGGTGCGGCTGGGGATCCCGGTGTTCGGCGTATGCCTGGGATTGCAGGGTGTCGTGGAGGCGTTCGGAGGTGAACTCGGCGTGCTGGATTACCCCATGCACGGCAAGCCCTCGACCGTACGCAACGGCGGGCTAGGGGTGTTCGCGGGGCTGCCGGCGGAGTTCCAAGTGGGCCGCTATCACTCGCTGTTCGCGCGGCGGGAGACGCTGCCGGCGTGTCTCGAAATCACGGCGGAAACCGAAGATGGCGTAATCATGGGAGTGCGGCATCGCGAACTGCCGATCGAGGCGGTGCAGTTTCATCCCGAATCGATCCTGACGGCCGAAGGCGGCCACGGACTCAAACTGATGGAGAATGCGATGCGGCTGGCAAAAACCGGTGCGCGCGCGCAGGTTCCGAAACGTTGAACCCAGAACCCGCGGAAGTTTTCACTTTGCGCCGCTGCGCGCTGTTGAGCGCGGTTCTGGTATTGGTCTCCGCGCTGCGCATCGTTTCCACTTACACCGTGTTGAGCCACACGATCGATGAGCCAATCCACCTGGGCGCGGGGATGGAGTGGCTGGATCGCGGCACCATGACGGGCGACGTCTCGCACCCGCCGATGGCGCGAGTGCTTTCGGCGATCGGGCCATGGCTGGCGGGGGAGCATTGGAGGCCGACCGGGAATACCACCACGGACGGCCTCGCGGTGCTTGGGCTCGACGGGCACTACGACCAAATACTGGCGTTGGCGCGGCTGGGAATTCTGCCGTTGTTTGTGTTGGCGTGCGGCATGGTGTTTCTGTGGGGCAATCGTACGGGCGGGCCGCTGGCCGGGCTGATCGCGACGTTCTTGTTCACCACGGTTCCGCCGGTGCTCGGGCACGCCGGACTCGTAACCTCGGACATGGCCGCCACGGCGTTCACCGCGGCGGGGGCTTACGCCGGCCTCTTGTGGGCGGAGCGGCCGGACCGGCGGCGCACGGTTCTTCTCGGAGTCGCGGTGGGGCTCGGGATGATCGCCAAGTACTCCCTGCTGGTGTTTCTACCGGGCATCTGGGTGGCGATGTATCTGTGCCAGTGGCGCGGAATGCGCGCTGTGCCCGGACAGTTGCGGGAGCACTGGCGGCCGGCGGTAGGGGCGGCGGCGATCGCCTGCCTGGTGATTTGGGCGGGGTTCCGCTTTTCGTTCGGGCCGCTGAGTTATGCCCACGTGTCGCTACCCGCGCCGCGCTTCTTCGATGGCTGGCACGATATCTGGAAGCACAACGCGGAAGGGCATGCGTCGTACATCCTCGGCCAACGGCACCATCTGGGCGTGTGGTATTTCTTTCCGGTGACGCTTGCGGTGAAAACGCCGCTAGCGATGCTGCCGCTGGTTTGCTGGTCGCTCTGGGCCGCGTGGCATAAGCGGCTGCGGGTGGCCGCGCCACTGGCGTATTGCGCGGTCATCCTGGTGATCGCGATGAGCAGCCGTATCAATCTGGGAGTGCGGCACGTGTTGCCGATCTACGTGGGCCTCGCGGTGATTGGCGGAGTGGCGTCGGCTGCCCTGCTCCGGCGATCGCCGGGGAGATGGGCCGGGCGATGGTTGATAGTGCGGGTAGCGGTGTTGTTCGCACTGTTCGGCTGGCAGGTAGTTTCGGGCGCGCTGGCGCATCCCGATTACCTTTCTTACACCAACGAGATCACGCGCGGGCGTCCCGAGGCGTTCGTGGCCGAGAGCGATCTGGATTGGGGACAGGACATGCACCGCGTCGGCGACTTTTTGGAAAAAGCGGGGGCCACCGAGGTCGCGTTCACGCCCTATAATGTCACTTACCTCCAGGCGGGGCACGCATTTCCGAAGGTGACCTACAGCGACTGGTATCACGCGTCGCCGGGGTGGAACGTGGTGAGTTTGAGCGGATGGAAGGTGTACAATCACCCGGGCTGGATCGGCGAACGGCAGCCCGAGTTCCGCATTGGGCGCACGCATTGGGCGTGGTATTTCAGGGCTGGGGAAGAGGCCAAGGTGGGGCAGTGACAGCGGTACGAGTTGGGTAATCTTACGGGGTGATCGCAATGCCCGTGCGCCCGGCTACGGCGCTGCGCCTGTTGTGAGGACTTCCCTTTGCCGATTTGTGCCGCATCTCCTACAATGAAGGTGATGAAGAGCAGGGCCGCCAAGAATCTCTCCTATTCGGTCTATTACGAGCAAGCGCCCGAAGGAGGCTACGTAGCCTTCGTTCCGGCTCTGCCGGGTTGTCACACACAGGGCGAGACCCTTGAAGAGACGGAGCGCAACGTCAAGGAAGCCATCGAACTGTACCTGGAAAGCCTGGTGGCCCATGGTGAAGCAATTCCCGAAGAGCGACGATCGTTTCAGGGCAGGGTGACTGTTCCAGCCTGATCATGGCGAAGCTTCCGTCCCTGGCTGCGCGGAAGGTGGTTCGAGCGCTCAAGCGCGCGGGATTCGTCGAAGACCGGCAAAGAGGCAGCCACCTGATCATGATTTACCCTGAGTCGAAGGCTCGAACCGTGGTGCCTGTCCATCCCGGTCAGAGCATCAAAGAACCACTTCTACGCGGCATTGTCCGGGATGCGAACCTCTCGGTGGATCAGTTCATCGAGTTGCTTTGACCAAACGGCGGCGCCGAAACTCTTGCCATTGGCTGAGTATGCAGATAAGCCGGCTCCATTCCGCCGTCGGATCCATCAAGGGAGTTCAATCGGATCCACGACTGCACGAAGTGTGTGCGAAAATGGGTTCGATAGATGGGTTTTCCCACTTACAGGATCCATTATGACCGCGAAACTTACTCTTGACCAAGCCGGACGGGTCCTGATCCCCAAGACATTGCGGCAGGAACTTCACCTTGGCCCCGGTGACACCCTTCAGCTCGAAAACAAAGGCGACGAAATCACGCTTCGCCCTTTGCGCCCCAAAGCACTGCTCAAAAAGGAGCACGGCGTTTGGGTGTATCAGGGCGAACCTTGCGATGCTTCGATCACCGATCTGATCGACCGGAACCGGGAAAGCCGCATCCGCGACCAAGTCCGATGAAGGAATTCTTCGACACGTCGGTTCTGGTGGCGGCATTTTGGGGCGGTCACCGGGATCACGCGGCCAGCATCAAACTCCTGGGCGCTGCGAATAAAAAGCAATCGGCTTGCGCCGTGCACACGCTGGCCGAGGTCTACGGGGCAATGACTGCCCTCCCCATCAGGCCGATGCTGCCCCCCGAGCAAGTCATGCTTTTTGTTCAAGAAGTCCGCGACCGGCTGACCCTCGTGCCGCTGGATGAGAGTGAATACTTCGAGACCATCCAGCAGGCCGCCAGCGCAGGCTTCACCAGCGGTCGTGTGTATGACGCTCTCCTCCTGCGGTGTGCAGTCAAGGTGAAAGCTCAGACCATCTACACGTGGAACCTGAAACACTTTCAGGCCCTCGCTCCCGGACTGGCCGCTCGAATCCGAACACCCTAGTGTCGTGCGGCGCTAGATTTGGTGTTACCGCAAACCCGCTCGCTGACGCTCGGGGCTCTGATCGGAGCCCCGACCGTGAGGGAGGGGTTGCGCCTCATAGCACAACTTCACGCGGTCTGGACACCAGGTTCCAACTTAGTCCAGCCAGGCTTGCTGGCGGTACACGGGGACCTGGGGGACTGAGCCGAAACGGCGTTCGCGGCCACGGAACTCGCGGACGGCGGCGGCCAGGGCGGACGCATCGAAATCGGGCCACATGGTGGGCGTGAACACGAGTTCGGCGTAGGCCGATTCCCAGAGCTGAAAATCGCTCAGCCGGCGCTCTCCGCCGGTACGAATCAGCAGGTCTACCGGCGGTCCCATGGCGCGTTCCAGAGCATCGCGGGAGAGTTCCCGCAGACCGCGGGCGGCGGCTAGGATGGCGTCGCGCGCGGAATAATCCACGGCCAGGCGGAGCCATAGGCGGTGGCCGGCCGCGGTGGCGGCTTCGGCTTGCGCGATGGCGGAGCAGAGCTTCGCGTCCAGCCGGTCGCGGCGGCCAATCACCTCCAGGCGCACCCCGCGCGCCGCGCAGCCCGTTGTCTCGTTTTCCAGATACACCGCCATCAGGCGCATGAGGGCGTCCACCTCCGCCGGCGCGCGCCGCCAGTTATCGCTGGAAAAGGCGAACAGGGTGAGGATGCCGATACCGGCGTCGGGCGCCGCCTCTACCGCTCGCCGCGCCGCTTCCACGCCGGCGCGATGTCCCATGATGCGCGGCAGTCCGCGGCCCGTCGCCCACCGGCCGTTGCCGTCCATGATGATTCCCACGTGTAGAGTACTTTGTACTTCAAAGTCAACAGGCATAAAAAGGCTCCTACTTTTCGCGCGTGGCTCCTTACTTTTCGCGCGTGGCCTGGATGAGCGCTTCCATGTGGTCCAGGTAGCGCTCCAGCGCGCGCCGTCCAGCGGCCGTCAGCCGGTAATCGGTGCGCGGCATGCGGCCGGCGAAGCTCTTGGTGCAGTCCACGTACCCGGCTTCTTCCAACTTGCGTGCATGGATACTAAGGTTGCCGTCGGAAGCATCCAGCAGTTTCTTGAGTTCGCTGAAGCTCAACGACTGATTCACGGCGAGCGCGCTGAGAATGCCCAGACGGAGGCGTTCGTGGACCAGGCGGTCGAACTTGGACGCGTCGCCCACGGCCTCTAGCGCCGGACGCTTCTCGCGGTCGCGCCGCGCAGTGCTTGGTTTACCCGCCATATTTCACCGCGATCACGGTTCCAAAAATTAGATGCAGACCGCCGAACCCGACGGGCAGCAGCACATCGTTCCACCCCGGCAGGAAAAGGGCCACGGTGCCCACGAACATGAAGCAGGCGCCCATGATGGGCACGACGCGCACTGATGCGTACCCGCCGGCCAAAACCGCGGCGCCATAGAGCAGCAGCCACACGCCGGGCAGAAAACCCGAGATGCCGGCGCGGTAGAAGACCACCGTCAAAACCGCTCCGGCCAGGAGGGAAGGAACGAAACCGGCGATGAACTTGCGGCCCGGCCCGGAAAAAAGGGGCGTTTGAAAGCGCCGCGACTTGAGCGCCGCGCCCGCTATCCCGATGGCCAGGGCGATAACGGCGGCGGAGGTCCAAACCGCCAGCCAGCCGCCGGCGCCCGTCTGGAAGATAGCTAACCGGGCCGCCACCAGGGCAACGATGCCCATCAATACACCACCCTTGCCGGGGACCGCGGTGAACTCTCCGGCGCGCTCCAACGTCCGCCGGATGTACTGCAGATTATCCATGGCGTGCGCGTGCAGTTCCACGGGTACGGTGCGGGGCGTCGCCATCACTTTGGATGATAGCGCGGGCGGCGCGCAGTTTCAAGTACTTTTCGATATAAAGTAGCGAGAGCGCGCGGCGAGCCGTGGACGCTGCCGCAAAAGCGAAGGAAAGACACGCACTTATGGAGTACCCTGGTAAAATGTTGGCGTGAGCCCAAAGGAGGAATACTCTCGCGCGGATGTCCGGCGCAAGTTCGGGCTCTCAGAGCGTCAACTGCGCAGTTGGGAGCGGCAGCGCCTGATTCCGGCGGCGATTTCCTATACCTTCTCAGACCTGATTGCCTTCCAGACCCTGATCAAGCTGCGCGAAAACAAGATTTCCTCGAAGGAAATTTTTCGCGCGCTGGAATCGCTGCGCGAAAAGTTGGGGTGGGTGAAGCAACCGCTCAGCGAACTTCGTGTGATCTCCGACGGCGGCCGCATCGCGGTGCAACTGTCCGGCCAGAAGATGGAGGCCATCAGCGGCCAGATCCTGTTCAATTTCGATGCCAGCGAACTGGGCGGCATCAAGAGCTTCCCCGAGCGCAAGCTCAAGATCAACCGCAGCCACGAAAGCGAGGCCTGGTTCCAGAAGGGGCTGGAACTGGAGGAGAGCGGCGCGCCAGTGGAGGACGCGGTGGACGCCTACCGGAAGGTATTGGATCTGAACCCCGGAGCCGCCGGGGCGCTGGTCAACCTGGGCACGATATACTACCGTTTGCACAAATTCGAGGAGGCCCAGAAGTACTACCTGGCGGCCATTGAGGCGGATCCCGGATATCCGCTGGCGCAATTCAACCTGGGCAACCTGTACGACGAGCAGGGACGCTTTCCGGAAGCCGTCAATTTCTACCGGCGCGCGCTGGATTTGAATCCGCAATACGCCGACGCGCACTTCAACTTGGCGCTTTTGTGCGAACGCCAGGGCGAGGCCATGAAGGCCGTCCACCATTGGAAGGCCTACCTGAAGCTGGACCATTCCGGACAGTGGGCCGATACCGCCCGCCGCCAGTTGGAACGCTTGCGGCAAGCGGTTCTACTGTAAGTAGCCGTCCGGGCCGCGCTCGGATTGGCAGGCTCAAGCCCGCCCTTCTTATGCGGCCTTGCTATCCTTAATTACTTGGAGCCATCAAATTGAATCGAATCGCGTTGGCGTTTCGCGCCTTCTTCAGCCTTCTGTTTTCCGGCGAACTCTCCGTGGAGATCCTGATCGCTCTCAACCTTTCGCGACGCTCCGGCACCGTGCCGCCGAAAGCCGCCGCGCCCGTGCCCGCCGCGCCCGCGGCACGCGCCTCCGACGGCGCGCTACAGATTCTGGGCATTTTGCAGCGCGACTCGCGGCTCATCGACTTCCTGATGGAGGACGTCTCCGCCTACAACGACGACCAGATCGGGGCAGCGGTGAGGGAACTTCACGATCAGTGCCGCGATGCCATCGCCCGCTACGTCACGCTCGCCCCCGTCATCGATGGCGTGGAAGGAACCTACGCCAAGGCGCCCGGACAGGATCCGAACCTGGTGAAATTCGTGGGCAACGTTCCGGCCAAACCTCCGGCGGGCGGAACGCTCCGGCACAAAGGATGGCGCGCCACCAAGGTGGATCTGCCGAGTCTGGGGGCGAAGCAGGACGCCACGATTATCGCCGCCGCGGAAATTGAAATTGAGTAAGCCAACCGAGCCACCGCGGTACGTCATCGGCATCGACCTCGGCACCACCAACTCCGGCGCCGCCTACGCGGAAATCCGCCCCGATGCCGACCCCTTTGCACCGTCCCACGTCGAGCTTCTGTCCGTTCCGCAACTCACCAACCCGGGCGAGGTGCGCGACGAAGACCTGCTGCCGTCGTTCCTCTATCTCCCGGGCCCCAGCGACTTCCCGGCCGGCAGCCTGGCGCTCCCTTGGGACGAATCGCGCGACTACGTGGTGGGCCGCCTGGCCCAGAAACGCGGTGTGGAGAACGCGGGCCGGCTGGTGTCCTCGGCCAAAAGCTGGCTCTCCCATTCGGCGGTGGACCGCACGTCGCCCCTGCTTCCGTTCCGCGCACCGGAAGGCGTCGCCAGGATCTCGCCAGTGGAGGCCAGCCGCCGCTACCTGGAGCACCTGCGGGAGGCGTGGGACGCCAAGATGCCGGACGCGCCGTTTCGCGCGCAGCAGGTGCTGGTTACCGTCCCGGCATCCTTCGACGCTGTGGCGCGCGAGCTGACGCTGGACGCCGCCATGCAGGCCGGCTATGAGAACATCACCCTGCTCGAAGAGCCGCAGGCCGCCTTCTACGCGTGGTTGGAGCGCCATGCGGACTGGCGCCAGCGGGTGACGGTGGGCGACCTCATCCTGGTGGTGGATATCGGCGGCGGCACCACGGATTTCACGCTGATTGCGGTGACGGAGGCGAAGGGCGAACTCTCCTTGAGCCGCGTGGCGGTGGGCGAGCACATTCTGCTGGGCGGCGACAATGTGGATCTGGCGTTGGCCGGCGTGGTGGCGCATCGTCTGGCCGAAAAGGGCACGCACATCGATAGCCGGCAGCACCTTGCGCTGTGGGCCAACTGCCGCGTCGCCAAGGAAAAGCTGTTGGAGCCCGGCGCCAAGGCGAAAGAGCAGCCAGTCACCATTCTGGGCAAAGGCACGGGACTGGTGGGCGGCACCATCAAGGCCATGCTGCTGGCGAGCGATATCGAGCAGGTGCTGGGGGAAGGCTTTCTGCCGAAGGTGGCGAGCACGGAGATGCCCGCGCATCAGCGGCGCGCCGGCTTGCAGGAACTCGGCCTGCCCTACGCCGCCGACCCGGCGATCACGCGCCACATGGCGCGCTTCCTGCGACAGCAGGCGGCCACCGCCGAACAAGGCGCGGTGCGGCGCGGACCAAGCGGACTCGCCTGTCCCACCCACGTCCTGTTCAACGGCGGCGTCCTGAAAGCCAGCCTGGTGCGCGAGCGCATTCTCAGCACGCTGAACGCGTGGCTGGGCGAAGAAGGCATGCCGCCGGTGAAAGCCCTAAGCGGCGAAGATCTCATGCACGCCGTGGCGCGCGGGGCGGCGTATTACGGCCTGGCGCGCACGGGCCGCGGCGTGCGCATTCGCGGCGGCGTGCCGCGCACGTACTATGTCGCGGTGGAATCCGCCATGCCCTCGATTCCCGGCTTCCCTGCCCCCGTCAAGGCGCTGGCGGTCGTCCCCTTCGGCATGGAAGAAGGCACGGAGACGCGCATTCCGGGGCGCGAATTCGGCCTGGTGGTGGGGCAGCCCGCGGAGTTCCGATTCTTCACCAGCGCCACGCGTAAGAACGATCAGCCGGGCGATTTGATCGAAGATTTCGGCGATGCGCTGGAAGAGCTCGCACCGATGGAGGTCAGCTTCGACGCGGGAGAGACGGCGGAAGTGGTGCCGGTATCTTTCGAGAGCATTGTGACCGAGACGGGCATGCTGCAACTGTGGTGCGTGGCTCGCGACGGACGGCGGTGGAAGCTGGAGTTCAATGTGCGCGAGCGCGTGCAGGGATAGATCATTGCGCCGGTTCAGAACTGCGGTCCGTGCGCGAGGCATCGCTTGAGACCTGGCGGCGCCGCAAGGCAGATCTGGCGCACGCACTGCTGCGCAATGCCACTTATTTTGCCCAAGGAAAGAGGATGCCGCAACCCTGGTGGGGCGGACGCCCTCGTCCCGCTGCCGGCACAATGTACTACGCCGGACGGCAATCGGACGTCTACCTGCCGTTTGCGTTCGACGCGGTCTGCGTGTGCGGCTGGTCGACCGTGAGCGAGAGCGCCATGGCGGCCCAACTGGTCCCGGCCGCGGAGATCCACTGGTCTTGACCATAAGGGAATCCGCTGTCGAAGTAAGGTTGCAGCCAGATGGAACGGGATTTCACGTGCCAGGACCCATCGGCCGCCTGCGTGTTGAGTAGAAACTTGACTCCCTTCCCGTAGGCCGGATCGCTTGCCGGCATCCGGCCGGCGGCATTCAGCGCGTAGAGCGCCTCACCAGTGGCATACGCGTCCGAGCCCATGGACGCCAACTGGCTCCAGCCCCCATCGGCGCGCTGCGCTTCGGCCAAGCCCTTCGCGGCGGCGGCGAGTGAGGCAGGTTTTGCGTTCGACCAGGCCAAACCCAATAAGTGGAAAGCCCGGTCCTGGGTGGTGACGGGCTTGGCGGCACTAAGCCAAGCAGCCGCCCGAGCGAGCGCTTTCCCGGTGTCGGCCTTCTCTGCCGGCGGCCCGTAGGTCATGAGCGTATAAACGGCCAGGGCGGTAGTCTGATAAACGCCGGAGGCCATCGGGGGCCGGTGGGTTTCCCATACGTCCCAATTCCCCGCGGGCGTCTGCATCGCCTTGGTGTAGCGCACGGCGGCATCGGTGTATTCATCCCTCGGGACGCCGTTGTTTCCGAAATCGAACATCTCCCAGCCGATGCCCACCGTGGCGATCACCGCAAGGTCCATGATGCGTGACGGATTCAGCGCGTGCATGCTTTGCGGAAGCTGCGGGATCTCCCTGGGCGCGGGGAGCCCGCGAGCGCGGACGATGGCCACGGCGGCAGAGGGCAGGTCCTGCGCATGGCAGGAATTGCAGCCGCCGATGCGGATGAAGGTATGGCTCTGCTTTGCAAGGAGGGCGAGGGCTGGCCCGACCGCGGCGGCAATGGAGGTTTCGGTTGAGCTGCCGCGAAGCGCCGGCACAACACCGAGCGCTTTCCGTTCTTCCTCCGGGACGCCGAGCACGCGGGCCACTTCGCTATCGCCACGCTTGGCGGCGAGCATGGAGGCTGTCTCGCCGTCGCCTTTGGCGTCGCGGTCGGCGCCTTTCGCCAAAAAGAGCTTCACAATGCCGGCAGGCATGGTGTCCGAACCGGCGGCGTAGAGCAAGGGCGAGTAGCCGCGTATGTCCTGGACGTTGACGTTGGCGCCGCGATCCAGCAGGAGTTTCACGGTCTCTTCGTTGCCGGCGGTGGCTGCGTCGGCAAGCGCGCTTTCGTTGCGCTTGGTTCTGACATTCGGGTCGGCTCCCTTTTCCAACAGCATGCGAACGGCATCGGGCCTGCCGGTCTGGGCGGCGGCCATGAGCGCGGTTGCGCCCGCCGCATTCCGGGCATTCACGTCGGCTTTCCGGTCGATAAGGAGGCGCGCGGCTTCGATGTTGCCCCGGCACGCAGCCATGAGGGGCGTCATTCCGATAAGGGTTTTCGCATTGGGATCCGCGCCCTTATCCAGCAGCAGCCGCAGGACCGCAACGGCGTTCGCCATTGACGCGGCCTGGTAGACCGGAGTGCGGCCATCGATGGTTCTGGCGGCGATGTTGGCGCCGTGGTCGAGGAGCAAGCGGACCTTCACCTCGTCGTGCAGGGACCACAAGAGCGGTGTGGATTTCCGCTTATTGCCGGCGTTCACGTCGGCTCCGTGTTCTAGCAGCAGATTCATGGTCGCGAGGTTGCCGAACCCGGCCGCGTGATGGAGCGGCGTGGCGCCGGCTTGATCGTGCGCGTTGACCAGTTCCGGACTAGCGGCGATCAACTGCCCGACAGCCTTGGCGCCGCCGGAGCGGGCGGCCGCAATCAGCGCGGCGAGCTTGGGATCGACGGGATGCGGCGCTTCATCCTGCACCTCAATGCGGAAGTCGGCGCCTTGATCGATCCACGCGCGGAGGATTCCGATCTCTTCATCGGAGAGAGCACCCGTGGGAGGCATCTGCAAGCCGCCATCGCCATTGACCAACCGGCGGATGAGTTTGCTTTCGGCGCTATTGCCAGGCGTAATGACGGGGCCGTAGTCGCCGCCGCGGAGCGCGTTCTGGCGCTTGTCGAGGCGGAGGCCGGACTGCTGGGCGTCTTCGCCATGGCAGGAGTAGCATTTCTGCGAAAGGATCGGCTGGACGTCCTTTTCGAAGTCGATCTTCCGGTTGGCTGCCGGCGGCATTTTGGTCTCCGCGAACGCCAGGGACACAGTGACAAGTAAAAGGGTTGTGCGCATTACAGACTCCAGGGGACCCAGATTTTCGTCGAGTATGACATAGGTGAACGCTAAAGTACAGCGTCAACAGTACGGTAATCACGGCCCCCAAAAGTACCCGCATCCCCTAAGGGCAGACTCATACCTCGGCGGAAGCCCACGGTTTCGATGGGAAATGCCCTGATGCCCCGCAGGGGTTGGAGGGGACTCCCGGCCTGCGATTATCCGAACAGTCAGGCCCCGCGGAGTTCCAATTCTTCACCAGCGCCACGCGCCGTGGGCGAGGCGGCGGAAGTGGTGCCGGTATCCTTCGGGCGGCAGTGGAAGCTCGAATTCACCGTGCGCGAGCGCGTGTAGGGATAGGATAAACATATGCGCGAGATTCAAGCAGCGGGGGCAGATGGCGAGGCTCAGAACACTGAGAGCCCCCAACAGGAACTCGCCGACGCCATTGAAGGCATCAGGAATCTGCGGAAACGAAACGGCACAGCCGCCTTCGAAGAGCTTCGCACTGCCCGCGAGGAGGGCCACAAGTACTGATGGTCCGTGCAGCACCGGCGGGCAGCGGCGATAATCGAAGGTGTGCGAAAGCAAGTTCTACCGCAGGTTCTTCAAGGCACTGCGGACTCCAATATCTGTTTCGATGATCTGCGGTCGCTGCTGGCGGCCCTTGGGTTCAGTGAGCGTGTCAAGGGCAGTCACCACATCTTCGCGCGACCAGGTGTTGCGGAGATCCTGAACGTGCAGCCTCGCGGCTCGTTTGCCAAAGCTTACCAGGTGAAGCAGGTCCGCGCGGTGATTGTCCGGTATAAACTGGCTGAAGGGGTTTAATGACCAAATACGAAATCATCCTGTACTGGAGCGAAGAAGATCAGGCGTTTATCGCGGAAGTACCGGAACTGCCTGGCTGCGCCGCTGACGGCCTTACTCGGCAGGAATCCCTCGCAAATGCAGAGGTGGTAATCGCGGAGTGGCTTGAGACCGCCCGCGAACTCGGGCGCGATATACCGGAGCCGAAAGGCCGCCTCCTGTTCGCCTGAGGCAAGTCATCTGCTGGAACTACACTAGTTAATAGTGGGCGCGGATGAACCGCACCAGCGTCGAGACTAAAACCCACAGCACCGCGGTGACAAGCGGGATAAAACACCAGATGCCGAGGAATATCCCTCGTCGTTTCGATGTGGGCCACATAGCCAGTAGACGTTTGCGGCCGGGTAAAAGTTGACCCAGTCGCCCCTCCCCTCACGTAAGCTGGAACTAGCATGAAAATCGGCATCGACCTGGGCACCACCAATTCCGCCCTGGCATACATCGACGAACGCGAAGCGGAAGATCGCGACTTTCCTCCCCTCCACATTTTCGAGACACCCCAATTGGTGGCCGCGGGGCGAGTCGAAGCGCGCCGCACGCTGCCGTCTTTCCTCTACTTGGAAGAGGGCCAACCCGTCGGCGTCTATGCCCGCGAGCAGGGGGCGCTGGTTCCTACGCGCCTGGTGCACTCGGCGAAATCGTGGCTCTCTAATCCCGATGTAGATCGCACGGCCAAAATCCTCCCCTGGGATTCGCAGGAGACGGGACGCGTGCTCTCGCCAGTGGAGGTTTCGTCGCGCATGATCGCCAAGTTCCGCGAGGAGTGGGACAAGGCCATGGGCACGCCGCTGGCCGAACAGGAGATCGTGCTCACCGTCCCGGCGTCATTCGACGAAGAGGCTCGCGAACTCACCGTGATGGCGGCGCGCGATGCCGGGCTGGAAAAACTCACCCTGCTGGAAGAGCCCGCCGCCGCGTTCTATTCCTGGATCGCCAACAACCTGGCCACCTCGCGCAAGAAGCTATTCGACGGGCAGATCGTGTTGGTCTGCGATGTGGGAGGCGGCACCAGCGATTTCAGCCTGATCCGCGTGTCGCGCGAGGGCGACCTGGTCAATTTCACACGCACCGCGGTGGGCAAGCACCTGCTGCTGGGCGGGGATAATCTGGATCTCACGCTCGCCTGGCTGGTGGAAAGCAAGCTCGGCGTGCCGCTCTCCATACGGCAGCGCAGCGGCCTGCGCCGCCAATGCTCCGCCGCCAAGGAGAAGCTGCTCAACGACGCGCATCTGAAGTCTGTGGAAATTACGGTGCTGGGTAGCGGTTCGTCGCTGATCGGCAAATCGCTGAAGACGGAGATCCTGCGCGAGGAAGCGCTGGAACTGGCGCTAGAGGGCTTCCTGCCGATGAGCGAGCGCGGCGAGTTGCCGAAGGACGAAAAACGCAGCCTCTTCCGCGAGTTGGGCCTACCCTACGTGGCCGACCCGGCGGTGACGCGCCACCTCAACGAATTCCTGGAGCCCACGGGACAGACGCCGGACGCGATTCTGTTCAACGGCGGCTTCTTCATCCCGGAGATTCTGCGCGAGCGCGTGGCGGATGTGGTGGCCCACTGGTACGGACGGCGCCCGGAGATCTTCGAGAATAGCGATCTTGATCTGGCGGTGGCGCGTGGGGCGGCTTACTACTCCTACGTGCGCTCCACGGGCAGCGGTGTGCTGGTTCGCGGCGGGCTGCCGCGGACGTACTACATCGGGCTGGGCGAGCCGCGGGAAGGCAAGTTCCCGGCGGTGTGCCTGGTGCCGCGCGGCGCCGAGGAAGGCGCGGCGCTGGAAATCGATAATGACGCCCTGCAATTGGTGGCCAACCGCCCCGTCTCCTTCCGCCTGTACAGCTCGCTGACGCGCACCGACGACGCGCTGGGGCAGGTGCTGGAGTTCGACGCCGGCGATGCCGGCCTGCACATGCACGCGCCGCTGCACGCGGTGATCCGCTTCGGCAAGAAGGTGGAAGAGCGGCTGATTCCGGTGAAGCTGGGCGCGCGGCTGACGGAAATCGGCACACTGGAAAGCTGGTGCGAATCGAAGATCAGCGACAACCGTTGGCGCCTGCAATTCGAACTGCGCAAGCAGGCGAAGAAAGCGCCGGCGGAGCGCAAGGCGGCGGCGGTGGTGAGCGAGCAGGCGCTGAAACAGTCGCTGGATCTGATTGAGGCGGTGTTCGGGCCGTCGGCGAAATCGCCCATCCCGCCCGAGGAGGTCCCGGCCAAGCTCGAACAGACCATGGGGCTGGGAAAGAATAGCTGGCCGCTTTCCGCCATCCGGCAAATGGCCGACGCGTTCCTGGCGGCGGCCGACGGGCGCAAGAAGAGCCCGGCGTACGAGATCCGCTGGCTGAATCTGGCCGGCTTCTGCCTGCGTCCCGGCTTCGGCTACCCGGGCGACGATTTCCGCGTCGAACAGGCGCGCCGTGTTTACGCCGCCGGGTTGACGTACGGGAACCAGGTGCAGTGCGAAATCGATTGGTGGATTTTCTGGGGACGCGTGGCGGGCGGCCTCAATCGCAATCAGCAGACCGATGTCTACCAGCGGCTCTCCGCCTTCCTGCTGCCGCGCGGTGCCAAAAAGCCGCAGCGCGTCAACGCCTCCCTGTTCCGCGAAATGTGGCGCGCCGCGTGCAGCCTGGAACTGCTGCCGCTGGGCACCAAGAGCGAACTCGGCGAGGCGCTGGTCAAACGCGTCAAAGCGGGCGATTTCAAGGAGAGCGAACTGTGGTGCCTGGGACGCCTGGGCGCCCGCAAGCTCTTCTACGGGCCGGGCAACCTGGTGATCCCGCCGGCCACGGTGTCGCGTTGGGTGGAAGCACTCCTCCGCATCCCAGCCGCGGGCGA
>JANYJN010000673.1 GCA_025358475.1 Candidatus Solibacter sp. | reverse complement strand
GCCGCGACCATTAAGGAGCGCTCTTTTCGAAGCGCGAGTCTATTTTCGAGGAAGGCTCCGCCTTGTCCACCCGAGGGAAGCGCGGACTTGGGAGGCGAAAGCGCCTACCCCACCGTCAGTTCTTCGGAGTTGGGTCGCCGCGATTCAGTGTGTGGGAGTCGGCGTAGATGGGCTTGATCCCGTCGTTGACCATACCGGCCCATACCATGAAGAAGGCCCACCTGGGCTGCGCCTTGAGAATTTCCGCGGACGGCGGAGCGCCCACTTCGCCGAGAGCGACGGGCTTGCCGTCGGCCAGCGCCATGATCTCGTAGTAGTAGCGGTCGGTCAGCCCGCTGTAGTTGTCGTAACTGGCGACATCGAAGAACTTCTGGCCCGGGAAGAAGCCGGCGAACTCGGCCGGCGGGGCGGGGCCGTTCTGGTTCCAGACCCAGATCAGATTGTCCAGGTGGTGGACGTTGACCATGCGGGAGTACACCTCGCGGTAGAGTTGCGCGGTGCCGGCCGGACCCGTTCTGCCGCCCCACCAGAAGAACGTGCCGTTGTTTTCGTGCATGGGGCGCCAGAGCACGGGAATGTGCGCGTCCTGCAATTGCTTGAGGAACTCCGCGGCGGTGTCCATGTACTTCTCCCAGCGTTTGTGCAGCGGCGTATCGGAGGTGATTAGTTCGGTCCACTGTTCATCGGTCAGTCTGGCCTGCACGCTGCCGCGCCAACTGGCCCCGGGCGTGCCGGGTTCGTCCTCCGTGGGCCGCAGCATGTGCCAGCAAAGGTAAATGATGGAGCCGGCGGCGGCCTGCTTTTTGGCCTCCGCGATCATGAGGTCGCGGTGCAGGATGGAGTCTTTGTCCTCGTCGCCGGTGAAGCCGAAATCCGAGCCCCAGATGGCGGGGTCTTTGCCGGTGAGGCCATTTACCTTATCGGAGTCCTGGGAGCGTTGATTCGGAAAGTTGTGCTGGCCCGACAGGATGCCATTACCGGAGACGGCGCAGAGGGTCTTGATCAGCGCTCTGGCCTCCGGCGTGGCGTTGGGGTTCACCGGCTCGCAGTTGTAGGATGGCGGCGCCGGGGGGCGGGCCGGCGGCGCGGCGATCTGAGCGAATAGGGCCGCCACTGTCCAAGACATGACGACTAAGGTAGCGAGAATAAGTTTCCTCATATGGGTACTGTCGAAAACAGAGAGTATCATGTTGCAGTTTCGATAAAATGCTGCAGGCAGAGCGACGTCCAAGCTTCGCTCCGATTGGCAGGTTTAAGCCCAATGCCACTCACTTTGCCACTGCGTTAATGGTGGGGCGGACCCCCTGGGTCCGCGGCCGACGCCCCCGTCGGCCCGTTGGCACCCGGCAAGATGCCGGCATCGTTTTTCCGGCAGCGGACTCCCCGCGCGGACCAGGGGTGCGCCCCACCGTTTATGGAGGTGCGCGGCAAACAGGCAAGGTAAGCGGCACGCGGAAGTGCCCGGCGAAAGTGCCTGCCTCACTACCGCCGCGCGGCGGGGTGGCGGTGGGCAAGGCGTTGACCACGCGGCGGCATCAGCCTACGGCGATCACCCCGCCGCAATCATCTCGACGATCTCCGCGCCGATGGCCAGCGATGCCGTGGCGGCCGGACTGGGCGCGTTGAGCACGTGCAGCGCGTTGGGCCGCGCGATCAGGCGGAAGTCCTGCACCAGTTCGCCCTCGGGAGAGATGGCCTGCGCGCGCACGCCGCTGCCGCCGGTAGCCAGGTCCGCGGGTTGGATCTCTGGCACCAGGCGCTGCAGCGAGCGGGAGAAGAGTTCGCGGCTGAAGGAGCGGCGCAGTTCGTACCAGCACATAGAGGGATAGCGCCGCATGAATCGCCAGAAGCCGCCGTAGGTGAGCGCGTCGAAGAGGTCGCGGGCGTTGAAATCCGTTTTGCGATAGCCCTCGCGGGCGAAGGCCAGCACGGCGTTCGGTCCGGCTTCAATGCCGCCGTGAATCAGCCGCGTGAAGTGGACCCCGAGGAACGGGAACTGCGGGTCCGGGACGGGGTAGATCAGGTGGCGCACCAGGTGTTGGCGGTCCGGCCGGATCTGGTAATACTCGCCGCGGAAGGGGAGAATGCGCATGTCGCGCCGTTCGCCGGCGAGAGCGGCGACGCGGTCGGATTGCAGCCCCGCGCAGGTGATCAGGAAATCCGCCTCGAACGCGCCCGCCGTGGTGGTGACCGTCCACCCCGCTCCCTGGCGGCGGATCGCGCCGGCGCGTGCGCTGGTGACCACGCGGGCACCGCGTTCGGTGAGCCTGGCGACCAGGGCATCGCAGACTTTGGAATAGTCCACGATGCCTTCCTGCGGGACGCGCAGCGCTGCCACGCCGCCGACGTGGGGCTCCGTCTCGCGCATCTCGTCGCGCGTCATCCAGCGTAGGTCTGCAAGTCCGTTGGCGATGCCGCGTTCGTGGAGGGCGCGCAGGCGCGTCACTTCGGCGTCGTCCACGGCGACCACGAGTTTGCCGCAGATCTCGTGCGGAACGGCATTCTCGCGGCAGAACTCCACCATCTGGCGGATGCCGGTGACGGCAAGGCGCGCCTTCACCGAGCCCGGTTTGTAATAGAGGCCGGAGTGCAGCACGCCGCTATTGTGGCCGGTCTGGTGGCGGCCCACACCCGCCTCCTTTTCCAACACGCAAACGCGCGCGCCCGGAAAACGTTCGGTGAGGCGGTAAGCCGTCGCCAGCCCCACGATGCCACCGCCGATGATCGCTACTCGCTTGGAATTCATGAATGAATTTCCAGTGTAGTGTACGGCTCCACTTTCGCGTCCGAATTAGGGCTCTTGTATCCGGTTCTTGCTATTCTGGAAACTGGCGGAAAAATGAAATGACGATGGGTCAAAAAGCTCTTGGCTGCACTTTCGTGCTCGTGTCTTTAAGCGCAATCTGCGTGCCTGCGCGTGCCGATGAAGGCATGTGGACGTTCGACAACCTTCCCCTCAAGCTCCTGCGGCAGAAATACGGGTTCACCCCCACGCAGGCCTGGCTGGATCACCTCCGCCTCTCTTGCGTGCGCCTGAATGACGGCGGCTCGGGGTCGTTCGTCAGCCCGCACGGGCTGTTGCTGACCAATCATCACGTGGCGCGCGGCCAGCTTCAGAAAAACTCCACCAAAGAGCAGGACTATATCCGGGACGGCTTCTACGCGGCCAAGCCCGAGGCGGAGATGAAGTCGCCGGACCTCGAAGTGAACGTGCTGCAGTCGATGGAGAACGTGACGCCACACGTGACCGCGGCGCTTCAGGGTGCGAAGACGCCGGAGGAGGAGTTCGCGAAACGCAGGGCTGCCATCGCCGGCATCGAGCGGGAAAGCTTGCAGAAGACGCGGCTCCGCTCCGACGTGGTGACGCTCTACCAGGGTGGGGAATACTGGCTCTACCGGTACAAGAAATACACCGACGTGCGGCTGGTCTTCGCGCCGGAACAACAGGCGGCATTTTTCGGGGGCGACCTGGATAACTTCACCTACCCGCGCCACGATCTCGACATGGCGCTGTTCCGCGTCTACGACAACGGCAAGCCCATCGAGACGAAAGACTACCTGAAGTGGAATCCGCAAGGCGCGAAGGACGAAGAGCTGGTCTTCGTGGCCGGCCACCCCGGGAGCACCTCGCGGCTGGATACGCTGGCGCAACTGGAAGTGGAGCGCGACGTGAACACGCCCAGCTTACTCAAAATGCTGAAGCACCGGATCGAGGTCCTGCGAAAGTATTCGGCCCTCGGAGCGGAGCAGGCGCGCGAGGCGGGCTCCGACATCTTCGGCATGGAGAACGGCCTGAAGTCCCTCGAAGGCCGGCTCAAGGGGCTGTTGGATAGCAACGTTTGGGACACGAAGCGCAAAGAGGAGCAGGCGTTCCGCGCCGCGGTGCTGGCAAACGCGCAGTGGAAGGCGGCATACGACGGCGCCTGGGATGAGATCGCGAAGGCCGAAAAGAAGCACGCCACCCGGCTCAAGGAGAGATGGTTCCACTCCACAGGTTCAACCCTGCTCGGGCTGGCCAACAGCATCGTGCAGTACGTGGCGGAGATCAAGAAGCCCGACGCGCTACGCCTCCCCGGTTTCCACGAGGCACAGCTCGAATCGCTGCGATACCGGATGTTCTCGCCGGCGCCCGTCTATCCGGGTTTGGAAATCGCAAGAATCGGCGGACAGCTCCAGCAGGACGTCGCCGAAATGGGGCCGAACGATCCATACCTGAAAATCTTACTTAGCGGCCGCAGCCCGCAAGAGGTTGCCGAAAGCCTGGTCAAAGGCACCAAGCTGTCCGATCCCGAGTTCCGCAAGAAGCTGGTGGAGGGTGGCGAGGCGGCGGTGGCGGCGTCCGGCGACCCGATGATTGTGCTGGCGCGCAACCTGGACCCGATGCTGCGAGAGTTCACGAAATGGATGGAGGACAACGTCCAGAGCGTGGAACAGCGCGCCGGCGAGCAACTTGGAAAGGCCCGGTTCGCTGCGTACGGTAAGGACGCCTACCCCGACGCCACGTTTACGCTACGCCTCTCCTACGGCCAGGTAAAAGGCTACCCCATGAACGGCACGCAGGCGCCTTCGAAGACCACGTTCTACGGACTTTATGACCGCGCCCAGGGTTTCGATTTCCGCAGTGCGTGGTACCTGCCTTCGCGCTACAAGGAGGGCAGGGACAAACTGGACCTCGCGACGCCGCTCGACTTCGTGACCACCAACGACGTCGTCGGCGGTAATTCCGGTTCGCCGGTAGTCAACCGCGCCGGCGAACTCGTGGGGCTGATCTTCGATGGGAATATCGAATCGCTGGTCGGCGATCTCGTATACGAAGGCGAAACCAATCGCTCCGTCGCCGTGCACACCGCGGCGATGACCGAGGTGCTCAGGAAGCTGTACAACACCCCGGCGCTGGTGAACGAACTGTTGGAGCGGTAAACCCCATCCAAGTCCGAGCTGCGCCCGGATGCACAAGGCAGAGCAGCATTTTGCCACCTGCGCGCCACGATATAATCGTCATCGAATGGACATTTACGAGGAACTGGTGCGGCTGCGCAATCTGGGGCAGAAGTGCGCGCTTGCGACCATCGTCGCGGTGCGCGGGTCCATCCCCAGTTATGAGAGCGCCAAGCTTCTGGTTCGCGAGGACGGGTCCATGACGGGTACCATTGGCGGCGGCTGCGTGGAGGCCGAAGTCTGGAATGCGGCCCGGGAGGTGATTCAAACGGAGAAACCCAAGCACCTCACTTTCAACCTGGGACAGGACGCCGCCTACGACAACGGCCTGATTTGCGGCGGCCAGTTGGATGTCTTCGTGGAGCCGGTGTTGCCCGTGCCGCACGCCTTCATCTTCGGGGCGGGGCACATTTCCAAGAGCCTCTCCAAAGTGGCCACGCTGGCCGGCTTCGCGAGCGTCGTGGTGGACAACCGCGATACCTTCGCCAACCGCGAGCGCTTTCCGGAGGCTGCCGAGGTCCACGCCGCCGAGTACGAAGAGGTTTTCCCGAACTTAGCCATCAACGAGACCAGCTACCTCATCATCGTGACGCGCGGCCACCGCGACGATATGCGCGTGCTCTCCCTGGCCATTGCCACGCCGGCGCGGTATATCGCCATGATCGGCAGCAAACGCAAGGTGCTCAACGTGATTCGCGAACTTGAGAAGCAAGGTATCGCGCGCGCCGCCCTGGAGCGCATCCACGCGCCCATGGGGCTCGATATCGGAGCCATTTCCCCGGAGGAGATCGCGATTTCGGTGACCGCGGAGATGATCGCGGTGCGCCGCAACGCCGGGTCCAACTGGCGCTCGCTCTCCATGTCGGTGTTCGCCGGCGAGAGTGAGCGGACCGTGCTCTCGCAGTGAGCGTCGCCGGAATCATTCTCGCCGCCGGGGAATCGCGCCGCATGGGCTTCCCCAAAGCGCTGCTGCGCTACCGCGAGGAGAGCTTTCTCGATACCCTGATCGGCCTGTTCGCCGCTCGCTGCCAGCCGGTGATCGTCGTACTCGGGGCGCACAGCGACCGCATCCGCGAGCACACCCTGCGGCCGGCCACTTTCGCCATCAACGCGGATTACCAGCGCGGGCAGACCAGTTCCATGCAGTGCGGCCTGCGCGCCCTACCCGCCGGCGCGGATGGCGTGCTCTTCACCCTGGTGGACCACCCAGCCGTCGCGCCCGCCACGATGGACGCGCTGCTGGGGGGGCGGCCGCGAGATTCAGTGCCGCCGCAAACCCACTCGCTGACGCTCGGGGCTCCGATCGGCGCCCCGGCCGCGGCGCCAGCCACGATGGACGCGCTGCTGGGTGGGCCCGGCCCGCTGCTCCGCGTGCCGCGCCACCAGGGCCGCCGCGGACACCCGATTTGGTTTTCCCGCGACCTCATTGCGGAGTTTCTGGAATTGCCGGAGGACGGCGCCGCACGCGACATCGTGCGTGCTCACGCCGCGCAAACCGAATTCCTGGACGTGGACGACCCTGGCATCCTGGCGGATATCGACGATGCCGCGGCTTACGGCCGCTTGACCGGAGCCTCCCTGTGAAACTCTCCCTTGGCTGGCTGTGCAAGATTCTCGGCGCACTGCTGCTGCTCCTCCTGCTCGCCGGTTTCGTGGCGCCGAAATTCACCGCCGACCGATATGGCCGCCGCTTGCAATCCTCGCTGGAGCGCGCTCTCGGGCGCCGCGTGGAAATCGGCCAAGTCCACTTCAACCTTTTCAAAGGCCCCGGGTTTTCGGTAGATAGCGTCACTATCCACGAAGACCCCGCCATCGGCATGGAGCCGGTGGTGTATATTCAGGAGCCCGGCTCCATGGAAGTTGTGCCCAGCATCTGGTCGCTGCTGGGCGGCCGGTTCGTGATCGCCTCCATCCGGCTGGATGGCGCCAGCATCAATCTCGCCAAGTCCGGGCCCGCCTCCGAGTGGGGGCGCTGGAATTTTGCGTCGATCGTCAACCCCTCCTTGATTCGCACCGCCCCGGCGATCCACGTGCGCAATAGCCGGATCCATTTCAAGTTCGGCGACACGAAGAGCGTTTTCTACCTCACGGAGACCGATCTGGATCTCTCGCCGTCCGGTTCCGGCGGCGATTGGAAGATCGCCTGTTCGGGCCAGCCCGCGCGCGCCGACCGTCCGGCGCAAGGCCTCGGATCGTTCACCCTGAAGGGCCGCTGGTACGCCGTGCCGGGGCGCGTCGATCTCGACCTGGAAGTAGAGCGCGCCGCGCTCGGCGAAGTGACCGCTTTGCTGAGCGGCCAGGATGCCGGGGTTCACGGCACGCTGCGGTCGCGCCTCCACTTGGCCGGGCCGCTGGACAACATGGGAATCACCGGCCGCCTGGATATCGGCGATGTGCACCGTTGGGACATGATGCCCGGCAACAGCCAGGGCTGGCCGCTCGAAATCCGCGGGCGTCTCGACCTGATACGCCAGCAAATCGAACTGCATTCCACCACCGCGGGGAATACGACGCTGCCGCTGGCCGTGCATTTCCGCGCCACCGATTATCTTTCGCAGCCGCACTGGGCCGTCGGCCTGAACTGGAATCGCTTTCCGGTGGCGCCCATCATGGAACTGGCGCGCCACATGGGGGCGCAGTTCCCGCCTAAGCTACGGCTCACCGGCGCCATAGATGGCGCCATCGGCTACTCAGGGCAGGGCAGCCTGCAGGGCTCGCTGGCCTTCCACGACACAGTGCTGGCAATTCCCGATTCGCCCCCGGTCGGTTTCGAGCAGGCGAATATCATTCTGGAACATGGCCACGTCCGCCTTTTGCCCGCGCTGGTCCGCGGCGGTGAAAACGATGAGGCGCGCATCGAGGCGGACTACACCCTGGACACCCAGACGCTCGACCTGGCCATCTCCACCGGCGCCATGAAGATGCAGTCGCTACGCGCGCAGGTGGCGCTGGCCGCCGTGCCCTGCCTGGAGCAGATCACGGCCGGCCAGTGGAGCGGAGAACTCCACTACCATCGCTCCCCGGCCGAGGCGGCATGGAGTGGGCGCCTCGCGCTGACCGATGCCAGCATCGCGATTCCCGGGTTGGCCCACCCCGTGCACTTGAAATCCGCGCACGCGCAGATCGATGGCGCGCGCGTGGTGCTGGACCGCATTGAGGCGCAGGTGGGCAAGCTCGCCTTCACCGGCGAATACCGTTACGAGCCGGGCGTGGCCCGCCCGCATCGTCTGCGCCTGCGCGCCGAAAGCTGGGATGCGGCCGATGTCGAAGCCGAGTTGATGCCGACGCTACGCCGCAGCACCAACCTGATTGCGCGCACCCTCGGCCGCCCTATGGTTACCGAATGGCTGCGCCAGCGCAATCTGGAGGGCACGGTGCAGATCGACGATTTTCTGCTGGGGGGCGTTCATCTGGAGAATTTCCACGCGCGCGTGCTCTGGGACCTGGCGCGCGTGCAGTTGGAAGCCATCACGGCGGGCCTCGATCGCGCCGTGCTCACCGGAAAGCTCGATGTGAACCTGCGCGGCTCCCGGCCCAATTACAGGCTCACGGCGAAGGTCAAAGGGATGAAGTGGCAATCCGGTAGAGTGGACGCCAATAGCACGGTAGAGACCTCCGGCACCGGGATGCAGTTGCTGACCAACGCCGCTGCGGAGGGCAGCTTCAGCGGCGCCGGGATCGACGTGGGAACCCTCCCGCCGCTACGCAGCGTGGCGGGCGACTACAGCTTTTCCTGGTGGCAAGCCGGCCCGCGGCTGCTTCTGACCGCTCTGAATCTGCGCACCGAGGACGAGACTTACACCGGCCGCGGCGCCACCCAGGACGACGGCCGCATCGTAATCCTGGTGACTAACGGCGCCAAGGAAATGCGCATGAGCGGGACTCTGGCGAAGTTGAAAGTGGAGTAGCGTGAGGCGGTCAAGGGCGAGGTTCAGACCCGGAAGCGTCGGGACCTCATTGAGGGCAATCAAGTGTCACGCCGATCTGGTACTTGTCGTCCTTCCTGACGCAATGGCGCACTACACCCAATGCGCCTAACCCGTGCAGCTCGATCCTAAGTGGATCGCCCGCGGTTAGTTCTTCCGCCGTCTCGACGCACATCCCCAAAGTCGAAACGTCACGGATAGTCGCGGGAATGCTGCGCTCATCCTCGGTGGTCAGCAGGACCTGGCCCCGAGACCGGACCCGCAATTCCCTTCTTCTATCGTTTTGCTCCACAGTATTACAGATCGGACATTGTTGCGGAAGTCTTTAAGAAATGTATTTTCCCGGCAGAGTACGGTGAGGCCCGCCCTTAGTCGATCAAGGTTCGCACCCTCGCGAGCACCTCTTCGACCAGATCCCCAGGCAGCGATTCCGAGAACTCACTGCCACGTTCCTTGTAGTCAACCGTTCTCAGTTGATGGCATAAAACGACTCCCTGTGTTCGCGTCCCCGCACCAGTCAAGGGGACCGCGAATCCGTGCTCGCGGGCAAATCCGCCGCCCTGCGTGATCCCCTCGGCGGCGGTGTGCCGGGCGTCCTACCGCAAGGTCGAATTCAGCACCATCGCCAGCCGCGCGCCCGCTCTTTCGATCTGGTTCTTGATTACGGGATCCGCCATGCGCTCGTACGCCGCATCCACCTTCACTGGCTCGCCTGCCGGAGTTCTCGGCAGCTTTCCGTAGACTACCCTCTGCGCGGCTTTGTGGGATTGCTCCGCCCACTCTTCGACGGTCCCCTGGCCCCACTTCTTCGCCTGCTTCTCCGTCAAATCGCGGGAAAACTGGCTGAACAACTCGTCCTCTTTCCCCATCCGTCCCAGCAACCCGCTGTCCCAAGCGCTGTGCAGGTTCGAATCCCGTCCGAAGAAGTGGAGCTTGACGCCGTTGCCGCCCTTGTCGTCGTTGTCGGAGCAGTGCAGCGGCTGGTGCATGTCGGCCACGAAGTGTACCAGAAACATGAGCGCTTCCTTACGCTGTACGGCAGTGGCCGCCGGGTCCACTACCACCTTCTTGAAATCCTCGATCTTAGCGAGCACGCAGTCGCCCTTGGGGCAATCGCGCGCCATATCCAGGTGCGGCTTGTCAATCGCAATATCGATGTAGTGCCACGGGGCGGTATCCGCCCGCTCACGCCGGATTTGGTCCGCCCAACTGGCAATCGATTGGAGCGTGACGCCGGGGCCCAGTATCTCCGCCACGCGCTCCGCCGCCGCGGGGGTCAGGTGGGCCGCCGCCAGGCGGGCTACCAGGCTGTGACCTTCCGGCCCCCAGCCAAAAGCGGGCAGACTTCCACAAATAATCGCGATTACAATTACCCTGCGCATACGGTAGAGCGTAGCATATGTCACTTGACTTTCGCCTTTTGTTCGCCTCTAATGGAGAGGTGTCACTCAAGCTCTATCTGGTGTCTTGCGATCTGCTACAGGACGCCGACTACGCCTCGCTGCGGGCGCGGTTGCGCACCTTCGAGGCCCGTCCCGTGCTGGCCAATCAGTGGGCGCTGCATAGCACCCACACGGCGGCGCAGTTGAAGGATATCCTCAAGGACTTTCTGCATGATGGCGACCGGATCGTGGTCACCGAAGTGGGCGCCGAACGCGCCAGCCGCCGGGCGCTGTCAAACCTTACGGAGTTATAGTCCGAACTGCGCTCGGATGCACAAGGCGGAGCCACTTCTCGATACCGTGGTTTCCTGCGGCTGGTCCGCGTCGTCGCTTTCTTCCAGATTTATGTGAGCGTAGTAGGTGGCGTATCCACAGGCGGCCAGCACCGCGAGCGTGAGCCCCAGCCAGCGGACCATGTGTCCGTTCCACGCACGGTCGCCAGAGACCGACGCGGCGGTGGCCCGGACCACGCCGTAGGCGGCCGCCAGACCCAGCACCAACTTGACCGGCCAAGGCAGCAGGTCGAGGTGGCTCTGGCCGCCCACCTGGCTCCAAAGCACGAAAACTGCCATCAAAGCAATCAGAAACAGGGTCGAATACGCAAGGCGGAGTATGGGCATTAGGTCGTGCCGATCCTTCATCTTACGTTATCCTGGAAGATAAGAACACCGATGGCTCAAACCAATGGGGGGCTGGCCCGCTCCTGGAGTAATTTCCTCAACGCATTTCGTCTGGCGATGGATTCCATCCGCGCGCAAAAGCTGCGCAGCTTCCTCACCCTGCTGGGCGTGATCATCGGCGTGGCCAGCGTGATCATGGTGGGCGCCGCCATCGAAGGCCTCAGTGTCTACGCCGCACAGAGTACCGCCAAAGCCTTCGGGTCGGAGTCTTTCCTGGTGGCGCAGATCGCCGCCACGGGCCGCCTGAGCCGCCGCGAGTACTTCGACAAGATCAAGCGCAACAAGCCCATCCGCACCGATGACGCCCGCTACGTGGAAGCCCTCGCCGGCGATCGCGTGCTCTACAGCCCGTACCGCCAGCACATCTCCGACGTGAGGCGCGAGAACATGATCTGCGAGGACAGCTCGATACTGGGCTCCGCCGCGGCCATGGCGGATATTCGCGATATCGGTGTGGTGGATGGCCGCTTCTTCACCGATCTGGAGGACCGTTCCCGCGCCTTCGTGGCCGTGATTGGCGACACCGTGCGCACCACCCTCTTCCCCGGCGATGCCTCCCCGCTCAACCGTATGGTTCGCATCGAGGGCATCGAATTCAAAATCATCGGCGTGCAGGAGCGCCTGGGTTCCGCCTTCGGGCGCGACCTGGACAACTCGGCCTATATTCCAATCTCCGCCTTCAATCGCTTGTACGGCCCGGGCAACGGCTTCGCTCTCTTTGGCCGTCCCCGGCCGGGCAGCGGCCTGAACCTGGAGGGTGCGCTGGATGAAACCCGCGTGTTGCTGCGCACTCGTTTTCACGCCAGTCCCGGCCAGCCCGACAATTTCGATACGCTCACGCCGGATGCCATCCGCGGCTTCATCGATCAGATTCTCGGCATGATTGCCGCCGTGGTGGTGCCCGTCACCTGCATTTCGCTGGTGGTGGGCGGCATCGTGATCATGAACATCATGCTGGTGAGCGTCACGGAGCGTACGCGCGAAATCGGCATCCGCAAAGCCGTCGGCGCGCGGCATGGCGATATCATGACGCAAATCCTCATCGAGGCGGTTGTCCTGGCGAGCGTGGGCGGCGCCATTGGCGTGGCCACCGGCGCGGTGTTGACCGCGGTGCTGGGCAAGGTCTTCGAACTCTCGCTGCACATCACAGCGGGCTACGTGGCGCTTTCGCTTGCGGTCTCCAGCGTGACCGGTGTCGTCTCCGGGTGGTATCCGGCTTCGCGCGCGGCAAAACTTGATCCGGTGGTGGCCCTGCGTGCGGAGTAATTCGTGAACATCAGCGTTACGCAAAACGTCAAGCTGGCCATCCAGGCGGTGGGCGAACACCGCTTCCGCTCGCTATTAACGGTGCTCGGCATCGTGATCGGCATCACCACCGTAGTCACGGTGGCTTCGCTGCTCACCGGACTGCGGGAAGGCGTGGTCGTCTTCTTTCAGGAAATGGGGCCCGACAATGTCTTCGTCTACAAGACCTCCGGAGACCCCAGCCAGGAGCCGCCCAAGGAACGCAAACGCCGGCCTATGAAACCGGAGTACGCCGAGTTCATCCGGCGCTGGTCCAGTTCGGTGCAGGATGTCGGGCTGCAACTTTACATTCCGCCCGTGGTGGAGGGCAAGCCCATTACGGCGCGGGTGCCCGGCTTCGAATCGGAGAACATCAACGTGGCGGGCCAATCGCCGAACATGGGCGACATCCAACCGCGCGATTTCGCCGCCGGCCGGTATTTCACGCCGGAGGAGGACCAGCGCACCGCGCACGTCGCCGCTATCGGCTCCAACGTGGCGGATTCGCTGTTCCCCGGCGGCTCGGCGGTGGGCGGCACTATGATGATGGACGGCGCCGAGTACACCGTCATCGGCGTCTATGCCAAGGCCAAAGGCGGATTCTTCGGCGAGAACGGCCAGGACAACGCCATCGTCATCCCGCTGCGCACCGCCGAGAGCCGCTACCCGCAGGTGGACCGCTTCATGATCACGGCCAAGGCCAAGACCGGTAAGCGGGAGGAGGCATTCGCGGAGGTGCAGGGCATCATGCGCCGCATTCGCCGCGTGGCCACCGGCGCCAAGGACGATTTCGCCATCTCCACGCCCGACCAAATCATCCAGCAGTTCGACCGCATCACCAGCCTGATCGGCCTGGTGGCCATCGCCATCTCAGCGCTCGGCCTGCTGGTAGGGGGCATCGGCGTAATGAATATCATGCTGATGAGCGTGACGGAGCGCACGCGCGAGATCGGCGTCCGCAAGGCGCTGGGGGCCCGCCGCCGCGACATCGTCGGCCAGTTCCTGGTGGAAGCCATGACGCTGACCGGCGCCGGCGGCATGCTGGGAATCGTGATTGCAGTTCTGATCACGATGCTGGTGGGCGCGCTGGTGCCCTCGCTGCCTTCGAAGGTGCCGGCCTGGGCGCTGGTCACCGGCTTCAGCGTGTCGGTGATCATCGGTGTGTTCTTCGGCGTATGGCCCGCCATGAAAGCCGCGAAGTTGGACCCGGTGGAGGCGCTGCGGTACGAATAATGGGACTGCTTGGAAGTTGCACCGGCCTGACCAAATCCTACGGGTCCCGCCTGCTGTTTGAGAACATCGCGCTGGGCATCTCCGAAGGCGAGCGACTGGGCTTGATTGGGCGCAACGGCGCCGGCAAATCCACCTTGCTGCGCATTCTCGCCGGCCAAATTTCCGCCGACAGCGGGGCGGTCTCGTTCCGCCGCAATACGCGTGTGGGTTACGTGCCGCAGGAGGCCGAGTTCCCGGAAAGCCAGACGGTGTACGAAGTGATCGCTGCCGCCATTGCGCCTGGTCAAAACGAGCCCCGCGTGGACGAGTTGGAGCGCGCGGCGCGCATCAGCCAGGCACTGGGCCGCGCCGGGTTCACCGATTTCACGCTGCGCACCGAAGCCCTCTCCGGCGGATGGAAGCGCCGTCTGGCCATTGCGCGGGAGATCGCGCGATTTCCCGACGTGCTGTTCCTCGACGAGCCCACCAACCATCTGGATTTCGAAGGGATACGGTGGCTGGAAAAACTGCTGTCCACCGCCGCGTTCGCGAGCGTAGTGGTAAGCCACGACCGCTACTTCCTGGATACCGTGGTCAATGACGTGGCGGAGATTGACCGCGCCTATCCCGGCGGTCTGTTTCGCGTGGAGGGCCGCTACAGCCAGTTCCTCGAAAAGAAAGAGGAGTTCCTACTGGGGCAATCCAACCGTCAGGAGGCACTGGCCAACCGGGTGCAGCGAGAAGTGGAATGGCTGCGCCGCGGGGCCAAGGCGCGCACCGGAAAATCCAAAGCGCGCATCGATAACGCCGGACGCCTCATGCGCGAGCTCGGCGACCTGGAAACGCGCACCGCGAAAGGCATCACGCAAATCGATTTCACGGCCACCGACCGCCGCACCAAGCGCCTCCTCTCGGTGGAAAATATTTCCAAGGAACTAGGCGGACGCACCCTCTTTCGCGATTTGAGCTTCACGCTGACGCCCGGCACCCGCCTGGGATTGCTGGGGCTGAACGGCACCGGGAAGACTACGCTGCTGCGCATTCTGTCCGGCGAGCTCGGCGTGGATTCCGGCACCGTGGAACGCGCCGGCGCGCTGCGCATCGTCTACTTCGATCAGGCGCGCGAACAACTGGATCGCGAGCAAACGCTCCGCCAGGGGCTGGGCGCTCAAGGCGATACCGTCACCTTCCAGGACCAGCTCATCCACGTGGCCGGATGGGCCAAGCGCTTTCTCTTCGATTCTGGCCAGTTGGACCGCCCCATGTCGAGCCTGTCGGGCGGCGAGCAGGCGCGCGTGCTGATCGCCCGCCTGATGTTACAGCCCGCCGACATCCTGCTGCTCGACGAGCCCACCAACGATCTCGACATCCCGACACTAGAAGTGCTGGAAGATAGCTTGGCCGATTTCGCGGGCGCGCTGGTTCTGGTGACCCACGACCGCTACCTGCTGGATCGCGTCTCGACCGTGGTGCTGGGCCTGGACGGGCGCGGCGGCGCGCAGCTTTTCGCCGACTACTGGCAATGGGAGCAGGCCAAGATGGGGCAGGCCGACGCGCCCAAGCCGGCGAAACAGGAAACCAGATCGCAGCCCCTGAAGAGGAAGCTCTCCTACCACGAAGCCCGGGAATGGGAGCAAATGGAAACGCGCATTCTGGAAGCGGAGCAACACGTGGAGGCGATCCGCGCCGAAATGCACTCCCCCGAGGTGGTCTCCGACGGGCCGCGCCTACAGGCCTGCTACCAGAAGCTCCAGCCCGCCGAAGAAGGCGTGCACGCTCTCTACGCGCGATGGGCGGAGCTGGAGGCGAAGCAGCAGTAACGCAGAACCTTTGCTATCAGCCCGCTTTATCGCCGGTGGCCAGGGTGCGGGTCTGCAAGGATTTCACGGTCCACTCAAAGCGTGTCGGATATCCGTGCCGACCGGGGATGAATCGGCCGACGCTCACCGCGTCGAGTCGGCGTAGTGCGTCAATGATGATGTGGCGCGCCAGGGGCGTACCTGACGCAGCCAGCGCGCGCTCCAACGTATCCACGGGTGACACGGCTTGATTGCGCTGCCGACTCGCGAAATGATCCACGAGTACCTGCACCGCCGCGTCATCCTGATACGCAGAGCGCAAGCCGTCCAAGTCTACTTCCGAATCGTCCATCGCTATCGTCGTGTCGCTCCGGTCGCCGGGGCTGGCAAGAGGGCCAGGGATGCGGGCCTCCGTCCGTGGTGGCTCGTTGGTCTGGCTTGTGAATGCACTCGGCAGGTGGCCCTGAGTGGGAGTCGTTACGGCTGCTGGTGCTCCTGCTTCATCGGTTCTGACAGTCTGGTCCAGGTGGTCGAGATCCAAAAACTCATTGGCGACTGTAATGATATGGCTCGCGCGTTCGTCGCGAAATGACTGAAAGGTTTCTCGGGTCAGATTCTCGATTGCGGCCTGATAGAGCGGCTCAAGTGTCTCATCTTGTCTGCCGTAGAAATCCGTCGTCGTTGTCGGCATGTTGGCTTTCTTTCGACGGTTGATAGGCATGACGACGAGACGGTAGTTACCAACGTGGTCTGCGAGGTCGCCCAGGCCATAGTCAGTGAGAACCTTGCGCGGAAAGATATGGTCGCGCTCGAGCTTCTGATCCCCGTGTTGGTGCGCGTTGAGCTGGAGTGCTCCGTTATCGACAATGTTTAGCATTAGCTCGGGGTCGTCGGCAAAATGGTGATCTTTAAGCTCCCAATTAACTTTCATGCGCTTGCATATATACTCGCCCACGACACCGATCGGAAACATGCCAGGGCGGAACTTGTCAAGAGTTTTGAGACGCCAGCCGGCATAGTTTATTGAGTAATTCTTTCTGAATCTGAGAGGACGGATTCAGGCTTGTGTGGCGGGTTGATCCAGACCGCCGTGGGCAGCGCAGGTGGCTGTGGCGGTTT
>JANYJN010000671.1 GCA_025358475.1 Candidatus Solibacter sp. | reverse complement strand
TTCTGTTGCTCGGCCAGTTCCTGCTGCCGTTTGGAGAGTTGTTGCAGCTTCTGTAGCGCCTCGTCGATCTGCTGTTGCTGCTGTTGCTGGCTGGTGGATTGCGACCTATTGCTCTCGTACTGATTCTTTTCGGTATCGAGTTCAAGATCGAAGAGGCCTTCCATGTCGCGCGCGCCGGCGCCACCGCCACCGCCGCCCTGCTGGTTGCCGAACGCCACCTGGATATCGCGCGACGTAGCTTCGGCGCGCATCAGGTATTGCAGCGCCTTCTGCTCTGGGGGAAGCGCGTCCTGCCACTTGGCGCCCTTCAGCTTCTCCGAAGCGGGCCCCATGGCCTCCACGGCGGTTTCCATATCCTTGACGAAGCTCTTGAAGGAATCGCCCGCCTCGGTGAGATGGCGGGCCTTCATGCGGTCGGCCAGCGATTTGGCCTGATCGCGCAGTTTGGACTGCACGCCGGCCAGGAACGCGGCGTTTTCGGCGTCGGTGCCCTTGGCGCCCGCGCCCTTGAGCTGATTCCAGGTGGCCGCGATGATTTCCTTCTGCCGTTTGGAGATTTGGTCCTTATCCTCGTCGCCGCCGCCGGGTTCGCCTCCCGTCTGCTGGGATTGCGTGTAGTTGCGCTCGAACGGCTGCACCTCGATAAAGTAGATGTCGGTGCTGGTTTTGGTGCGCGCGTCCTTGGCCAGGGCGTACATGCTGACCACGTCGCCCGGCTCCACTTTGAAATCTTCCAATGCGATGGTGCTGGTACCGGTGGCTGACTTGCCGCCGGCCGTCATGGCGACGGTCTTTTCCGGCGCGCCGTTGACGGAATAGTGCAGCTCTACGCTCTTCAGGCCGAAATCGTCACTAGCCTCCACTTGCACGGTGACCTCTTCGATGGGCGATGCCTTGAAATCGCGTCCCGGCCGGGTCATCTTGATCTCCGGCGGCTTGTCGCGCTGCGCCTCGATGAAGTAATCCTCGCTGAGGCGCACGTCTTCGCCGCCTTCGAGTGCCGCGATGTGAAACTGGCCGTCCTTGAGGATGGGCACGGTGGCCATCAGGATGCCGTCGGAGCCTTTGCTCAGGGTCAGTTTCGAGCCATCGTCCATCATGAGAATGCCGTTGCCTAGCGGCCTATCGGTGGTGATGGCGATATCTGCCTTGGTGCCTTCCACGGCGCGCAGATCTCCGCCGGGATCTTCCACTTCGTCCTTGAGGCCGAGCCATGAGGGGTAATGATAGGTGACGCGGATTTTCTTGACGCCGGGCAGATCGACCACGCTCAGCTGATAAGTGCCGCTCTTGACGCCGCCGGCCTCCACGTAATACTCAAGGTTCTCCGGCACGCCGGCGATGAGGAACTGGTAGGCCGTGCCACCCGGTTCGGTGGCCATCTCCGCCTGTTCCCACTGGGAGGCGCTGGAGTACTTGGCGAAGAAGCGCACCTTGGGGGCGGAGAAGCCGGTGAGGCGGGCGGTGATCAACTGGTCGCTGCGTTTGCGGACGGTGCGGTTGCCCGGATCCACCACGATGGAATAGAACGGCTTGTTCACGCCCTTGGGCAGCCCCGCCCACAAAAGCGACGTGCCGTAGCCCATGTAACCCGGGGTGGAGCCGAGCCAGATGAGCGCCAGCGCGGCAGCCACGGCGGCCGAGGAGAAACTGAAGATCCACGCGCTTTTGGCCACGTTCCTGGGTTGTGCCTGCTGCGCCACACGGAGGGTATCGTCGGCCAGCAGTTCCAGGAACGGATCGCCGGGATTGCTTTCGATACGCTCGCTGAAGGTGAGCAGGCGCTCTTCGAACTGGGGATAGCGCGCCTCTGCGCGCCGCGCGGCGTAGCGCCGGTTGAGACGGATTACGGGGATGATGAGAGCCGCCGCGATGGCGAATGCCAAACCAAGGAACAGGAAAATCCGCGCACCGGTGACGCTGCCGCCAGAGAAGGCGAACTGGTTGATGACCAGCACGGCGACGATGGTAAGCCCCAACGCCATGCCAGCAGTCACCGCGATGCCGCGCGTCAGTGCGATGAGACGGAGCCGCCGTTCGATGGCTCCCAGATACTCACTCAAGCGATCCAAAGGTTTCATACCGCCGCCTCTTTATCAACCGACAGATGTTGATTACCCAGTAAGGATTCGG
>JANYJN010000664.1 GCA_025358475.1 Candidatus Solibacter sp. | reverse complement strand
TCGGGCAGTTTTTGCCGTATCGTCTGTTCGATCACCCGCGGCCCCGCGAAGCCGATCAGCGCGCCCGGTTCGGCCAAGTTCAGATCGCCCAGCATGGCGTAGCTGGCGGTGACTCCGCCGGTGGTCGGGTCGGTCAGGATGCTGATGAAGGGCAGGCGCGCCTCGTCCAGCCGCATCAGGCCGGAGGAAATCTTGGCCATCTGCATCAGGCTGACCGCGCCCTCCTGCATGCGCGCTCCGCCGGAAGCCGAGACAATCAGCAGGGGTTGGCGGTGTTGAATGGAGCGTTCAATGGCGCGCATGATCATTTCACCCACCACCGAACCCATGCTGCCGCCGATAAAGCGTGGTTCCATGGCGCATACCTGTACGGCACGGCCCGAGAGCCGGCCTTCCGCCGCGATCATGGCATCGCTCAGTTTGGTGGCCTGCTGCATGCTCTTCAGGCGCTCGCTGTAGGGCTTGCTATCCACGAACTCCAGCGGGTCGCTAGAGCGCAGCTCGGTATCGTGGGGGCTGTACACGCCGTCGTCGAGCAGCAGTTTCAAGCGCGTGACGGCATCGATGCGGCTGTGTACGCCGCACTTGGGGCAAACGTTCCAGTTAGTCTCAAGATCCTTTTTCCAGATGATCTGGCGGCAGCCTTCGCACTTCTGCCACAGACCTTCGGTCCGGACCTTGCGATCCTTGTCATCCAATTTGGGGAGTTTGTCGTCGTCCCCTTTGTCGCGCTTGAACCAGGACATCCAAGCCCTACGTTAACGCGAGAGGGGACGCCGGAGCAAATGTGCGCTATCCCACTACCTTGGATAGGGATGGCCGCGGAGGGTGGCGAAGCCACGGTAAATCTGCTCGGCCAGCATGGCGCGCGCCAGTTCGTGGGGGAATGTCATGGCCGAGAGCGATAGCAGTTGATCGGCCCGCGCCGCCCATCCGGCAGGGAGCCCCTCGTGTCCGCCGATCAGGAACACCAAGTCTCGGCCCTCCATTTCGGCCCTGGCGATCAGGCGCGCGAACCCAGCGGAATCCATCGGCTTGCCGGCGGGGTCGAGGAAGATCTTGCGGGCGGAGGTGTGTTTGTCCCACGGATCGAAGCGGTCGGGACGAATTTCGCGCATTTCACAGGCAGAGTAGCGGGCGGCGCGTCCCAGAAAATCCGCCGCGATTGCGTTGGCGTGCGCGTCCTTCGGCTTGCCGATAAAGTACAGGTGGATCTTCACTCGGGCGGAATTTCGATGGTCTTACCGCTGCGCCAGAGGCGCTCCAGATCGTAATACTCGCGCGCTTTGGGCGAAAAAACATGCACCAGCAGGTCGCCGTAGTCGGCCAGTATCCATTCCGACTGGTTGTAGCCTTCCAGGCTGTTGGGCAATTCGCGCGCTTTGTGCTTCAACTGAATGCCCACCTCGTCGCTGATCGCCTGGATCTGCTTGGAATTGGAGCCGGTGCAAATCACGAAATAATCGGCAAACGCGGTGATGCCCGTCAGGTCCAAGACTTTAATGTCGGTGGCTTGTTTGGCTTCGGCGGCGCGCACGGCGATCAGCCAGGTGGGGATGTCGATTTCAATTTCGGCGGTCGGGTTCAAGTCGCTTTTGGTCAGACAATACTCCTGAACCAATCGTACCAGAGGTGGGGCCTGCCAATCCGAGCGTCAGCCCGGACCTTGAGCGGGCCATCTCAGGTCGCAATTGCCTGCACCCCTGTAACCACGCCCCCTTCCGGCGCGCCTAATCATTCTTGGCGATACAATTTAGCTTCATGCGTGTTCTCCCCGGACTGATCTTCCTCGCGTGCGCAACTTGTGTGTTTGCACAGGCCGAAGACCCGCCCGAAGTATTGCGTGCCAAGGCCGGAATTGAACGCCTGCGCTCCCTGGTGGACGCCGGTGTGGCCCCCCGCGCGCAACTGGTCCAGGCGGAGGCGTCGATCGCCGATGCCGAGGACGCCGGGTTGCTCCGCCGCACCGTGTACGGTAACGAACTCACCGAGGACCAGGCCGAGGAAATGCTCGCCGCCGCCTCACGCCGCTTGGACCGGCGCCAGCAGGCGCTCGAGGCCGGGCGGAAACTAGTGGATGGCGGTGTGGCCTCGCTGGTTTCCCTGACGCCTCTGCTGGAGGAACTCGATGCGGCGCGCAAGGAACAGGATCTCGCGCAATCGCGCGCCCGATTCACCCGCGAACTGGCCCAAATGGCGCGCGCCGAGGAGCTGGTGGATAGCCAACTGAACACGATCCCCAGGCAGCCGGCCGGCTGGCTCACCGCTACGATGGCGATGGCATCTTCACCATTGGGAGCGTTCACCCGCGTGGAACTCGCTTTCGTGAACCACTTCGGCAAGCCGCTGCCGGTCAGCGCCATGGGCGAGACCGCCGTGCACCGTTCGCTGGGCTTCGACCACCGCGGACGCGTCGATGTGGCCATCCACCCCGACCAGCCCGAAGGCCGCTGGCTCCTGGAGTACCTCGTTGACAAGCACATCCCCTATTTCGCCTTCCGCCAGGCGGTGCCCGGAAAAGCCACCGGCGCGCATATTCATATCGGTCCCATGAGCACGCACTTCAAACTCGGCGGATAATGTAAGCTTCATGACCGATCCAAAACTCCGGGTTCTGATCTCCGCCGA
>JANYJN010000662.1 GCA_025358475.1 Candidatus Solibacter sp. | reverse complement strand
TATTCTTCGCGCGATGAAATGGTTCGTGCGGCCCAGGCGTGCGGCGCAGCAGGGGAATGGTCCCGCGAGGCATTGAGCGCCGAAGTGGGGCCAGATGTGGATTTGTTGATCCGGACGAGCGGCGAGCAGCGGCTGAGCGATTTCCTGTTATGGGAATGCGCTTATGCCGAGATGTTGTTTCTAGAACGTCGCTGGCCTGAGTTTTGCGTGCGGGATCTGGAAGACGCGGTAGCTTGGTTTCGGTCGCGAGACCGGCGATTTGGGACTATTCTGGCAGCCGTTCCCGCGACTAGACTTGCAGCGCGATGAGCAGACCCGATACAGTCACAATGTATGGACCGAAAGACATTCCTGAAAGTCAGTACGGGAGGATCTCTGGCAATGGCGATGCCTCTGGGCGCGGTGGAGTCGAAGAAGACGATTATCGAGCTGCGTCAATTCCAATTGCGCAACACGGTCGACGGCATGGCGCCGCGCACTGTTGAGCACTTGAGTAGGTCGTTCCTGCCGGCGCTCCGCCGCGCTGGTTCGGGACCAGTGGGATTGTTTGGTAGCCTGATCTCGCCGGAAAGCCCATATGTGCTGGTTCTTTCGAGCTTTCCAAACCTGGCAGCGTGGAACGAGGCGCAGGACAAGTTGAGTAAGGATAAGCAATTCGAAAAAGAAGGCGGCGCCTATCGGGCCAGCGGGGTGGGTTACGTCCGAATGGAGACCACGTTGCTACGTGCATTCGACAGCGTGCCGGACATTGCGATTCCACCCAGGGACGAAAAGCGGGCGTCGCGAATTTTCGAGTTGCGCACCTACGAATCGAATAATATCGATACGCTGAAACGCAAAGTGGAGATGTTTAACGACGGCGAAATTAATATCTTCCGCCGTCTGAATATGTTTCCCGTTTTTTTTGGCGAAACCATTGTGGGCAGGAATATGCCGAATCTGACATATCTATTGGCGTTCGACGATTTGGCGGCAAGAGAGAAGTCGTGGAAGGCATTCGGCGGCGATCCCGAGTGGCAGAAAATGAGAGTCCAACCGGGTTTCACCGACCCGGAAATCGTTTCCAACATCAGCAATTCGATCGTTCAACCACTGCCACTGTCCGAAATCCGCTAGCAGTGAAAAACTGAGCGGCAAGGGTGTTGCTGTTTTCGGCTCTCGCACGTGCTCGGCGCATACCGGGACAAGGCGCGTTCTTTTCCGTCAGATCGGCACCCGCGCGTTGGAGCAGTTCGCAAGTTGAACATCGTCGTGACAAAGTCCTGCAGATTTTATTGCGCCGATGACCCTCGCTACGCTACCATAGCAATGCGGGGTGGAGCAGTCTGGTAGCTCGTTGGGCTCATAACCCAAAGGTCGAAGGTTCAAATCCTTCCCCCGCAACCAAATCCCCTCAACAACTTGCAGGGATCGAGCACTTCCTCTACAGGCCCACTTCGACATTAATTTCGACATTCCGCTCGGGATTCCGTTTCTGGTGTGTCATTTGCGGGCAGGCGAAGTCAACGGGAGCCCTCCGTGGCGAAATTGGCAGACGCACAGCCTTGAGGTGGCTGCGGGGGCAACCCCGTGGAGGTGAAAGTCCTCTCATCTCAGCACCAATTCTCCAATGGATCTCCGACTTCCCGCGAATGAGCGGACCATTTAGTGGATCGCCATCATGGCCCGCGGTGTCCTCCGTACCAGCTTCCCAAGCTGGTTACGCGGGTTCGAGTCCCGTCTCTCATTCCATTTTATTAGTTACTTACGGCTCCCTTTCAGAACAAAACTTCCCTCGAAAGCGCGTTACGCTGCTCATGGCTTGTTGATAGTGCAGACGTAAATGCTGGCCAATTCGCTGGCACTCTCCAAATCGCCCCCTGTAAAAAGGTCTTACGGGGTGCACCCATTTCCGGAGTTATGCGCCATTGCGGTGGGCCTTCTCTAACGCCCTGCTCATCGCCTAATGCAGGAGCTTGAGCTAGCGGGCGGTGGCTCCGGGCGCGTTGTCGGCGTGAACGGAATCGCCATCACGGAGTGCGCCATCGCAAGCGAGCGGATAAGGTTGACTATGACAAGCCCGTTCGCCTGGACGGGCAAACCGGTGGTCGTGTTTCGGAGAGCGGTAGCGGGACGGAAGTATCGTGTTGTCGTGAACGGCGCGGATTTGGGCGCATACGAGGAAAAAGCCACGCCGCGGGAATATTGGTTCCCGCTCCAGTGGCCATCAAAGACGGCGTGGCGGCTCGGTAGGATTCCGCTGATCGTCTTGGGGGCTACAAAGCGGATCCGTGCGCTCGTTTCCAACACCGCTGACAAATACAAGGCGCCGATAAACACGAAAGACGGTGCTCCTCTTTCGGAGATGCCGGGGTGGAATATGACGGGGTGTACTCCGGGGCTCATCCCGGGCACACGAGCCGATCGCCAGCCGGATCGTCAGCGTCAGGGACGATGAACTCCAAGCCGACCGGACTATTCCCAGGCGACAGAGAGCCAGGTAGAGTGCCAGTTGCCGCTGGCGCGGCCGCCAGCTTCGTAAAAGGGGACGAATGTGATGGGCTGTCTTTGCGGTATTTTCAACCGAAAGGCCGGACCTTTGGCGCCGTCGGGCGGCGGGCAGGAGACGAAGAGTGTCTCCGCGCCGGATTTCGGAAGGCGGATGGTTTCCTGCTTCTTGTAGCCGTCGATCAGACCGGTGGCGTAGACCAGGGGACCGCGGAGCAGGGCGACGTAATCCACCCGAGCGAGATCGCCTTCCTCATGGGGCGTGGTAGTGGACTTGCTCTCGACGCGCAGGTCCATGGGAAACTTCAGCTCGATGCGGTCGCCGGGACGCCATGTGCCCTGCAACTTCGCATACGTGCCCGGCTTGGCCTCGCTGACGGACTGGCCCCCCGGGACGCTGATGGTGGCGCCCTTCGCCCAGGAGGGAATGCGGACGTAGACTGGGAAGGCCGCGGCTTTGGCGGGTTGAAGCTTTAGCGTGACGACGCCCTCGTCGGGGTACTTCGTTTCAAGCTGGACGCGCACGGGGCCGGCAGCCGGAGTATCAATGGTGGCTTCTGCGGTGGTGTACAAATTGACCGAGATGCCATCGTCGCGGCGGCCAAAGATGAGGGGTGGCAATTCCTCAAGAGATACAGAGCCGCTGGACTTACAGCAGGCCCAATAGTAGGTGGCTGTCCATGAGCCATTGGGGAAGGTGAAGTACGCCCAGTCGTCGCCGTTGGGGTGTTGGGCAGCGAGCAGCGAGTTGTAGGCGGTCTTCTCGATTTCCTCGGCGTAGCTGGCGTCGCCGGTGAGACGGAGCAGGTCGCGGTTGAGGTGGATCCAGGACATGATGCTGCAGGTCTCCACCATGCCGTAGGGGCTGAAATATTCCTTCGGGTTGAAGAGTTCATAGCTCCAACCGGCGCCACCCCAGGGGCCGCCGGCAGGATTCAGGTGATTGCGGACGACGCTGCTCCAGGCGTTGTCGGCGGTGCGGCGATAGTCTGGGGATGCGCCGGCCTCGGCGAGTTTCAACAGCCCGTCGAAGGTCCAAAGCAGCTGGTAGATTTTTCCGTCGCCCATCGCTTGGGGATCTTCGCCCTTGAGGCTGCGGCCGACCAGACGCAGTTCCGGGCGGGCTTCGAACTGGGCCACGACTGTTTCGGCGAGTTCGAGGTAACGGCGGTCGCCGGTGGCGCGGTAGAGTTCAACGGCGGGCTCCAGCAAGATGGTGCTGGAGAGGCCGAAGTGGCTGCCCATGGTGGTGATGTCGTGGTTGTCGCGGACGATGGTCCGCCAGCAGAGGTCGCCGATCTTGCGCGCTGCGGCAAGGTAGCGGCCGTCGGGGAAGTAGCGATGCACTTCCAACAGGCCGATGACGATGTAGCTGTGGACCCAGATATCCCAAGTGCGCTTGCCGGCGACATCGGGCGACGTGAATCGGCTGGGGGCTTTGCTGGAGTACGTGCCCAGATAGCCGTCGGCTTCCTGGCGGGCGACGAGGAAATCAGCGACTTTGCGGACGCTGGCGGCGAGGTGGGCATCGCCGGTGCGGTAGGCGGCACGGGCGGCGGTGTAGAGCCATTTGCCGGCGTGCTCGCCATTCCAGTCGCCGGCGAAGTTGGCTTCCGCCTTGGCTGGGCTGAAGATGTCGATGGGGCGGCTGGCTTCATTCCCGATGAAGGTCTTGAGGCGGCCGTTCTGGTTGGCGGCGATGGCTTGGCCGAGCAGACCGCCGACATGAATGCCCTTGATCGGGGCAAGCTCGACGACCATCTTCAACGGTTCAGCGGCGTAAACCACACCGGCGGCAAGGATGAGAAGGAGGCAGCGCATAGGGCTAGAGAGTGGCGAGACCGATGAGAGCGAGGCCCGAAGCATATCCGATGAACATCAGGACGACGAAGGGCATGGTGCCTGCCGGCGCGTCGCGGAATTCCTTCCATATGAAGATGCCCCAGATGGCGGCGACGAGAGTGGCGCCTTGGCCTAGGGCATATGAGATGGCCGGCCCAGCCAAACCCGAGGCCACGACATTGCAGATGAGCGCCACCATCCAGATGATGCCGCCCAGCAAGCCGAGGGAGTGCAGGCGGGTGGACCCGCGGAAGTAGGTAGCGTAGGTGGCGCCTTCGGTCTTCATGAAGATGGTGTTGACGATGAAGTTGCTGAGCAGAAGGCCGGCTCCGAAGGCGCACAGGGCGGTGTAGGGTGTGAGCATGCCCATGGCGATGGGGGCGGTGTTGAAGTCCGGCGAGATGGCGCGCATTAATTGCGGATAGAAGAGGCCCATGAGGCAGCCGGCGATGATGGCGAAGATGAGGCCCTTGGATCGGCCATGGCCGGCGGCTCGTGGCAGTTTGTTGTGAGCCAGGGCGGACATGATCATTGCGAAGACAACCAGGATGACGCCGGAGCCCAACAGTAGCGCGCTGCCCTTGGGAGTTTGCAGGTAGCTTTGAACGGTGCCGATGACCAGGGCGAGGCCGACACCGACCGGGAATGCGACTGACATCCCGGCGGCGTCGATGGCGACGACGAGGAGGAGATTGGAGATGTTGAAGAGGACGCCGCTGAGGACGGCTGCTCCGAGACTGGCGGAGGAAGCCTGGCTCCAGTTCGTCCAGGAGTCCATGCCGGCGCTGCCCATCGTGCCCAGGGTCAACATCGCCACCAGGCCGGCGAAGAAGACACCGATGGCATAATCCCAGTAGAAGAGGGGGAAGTGCCACTGCTCCTTGCCAGCGAGCTTCTGGGTATTGGCCCAGGAGCCCCAACCAAGCATCGTGATCATGCAGAACGCGATGGCGAGCGCGAGGCTAGTGACGATGAACATGCGTGACCTCTCCCGTAGGCGGCCAGATTGGGGGCTCGCCCGAAGTGAATCAGTTCATTCCGTGGGCAACCATACCATCACAAGGACGGAATGTCAAAGGGCGGGCAACCTCCTTTGAGAAATAGGATTCGTCCGTCGAATCCGTCAGTAGATGGCACCCCATGGCTTGAGAAATCCCGGCGAGAATTCGTTTGACAAGTGCACAGATCCGTGCTATCCCTGATTAACCGCTATTGGAACGATTCATTCATGATCGGCAAACACCGATCCATGAACCTGGAAACGTCACTAGCGGCCAGAGGATGGCGTGAATGATAAGAACCAGGATGTTTTGTGTGATTCTGCTGCTCGCCACGGGCGCAATGGCTCAGTATACCAGCGGCATCGATGGAACTGTCGTCGATCAATCCGGGTCCGCAATTGCCAACGCCAGTGTCGTAATCACAAACGAAGCCACTCAAGTGGCGAGGGAGAGCACCACCAACGCCAGCGGGTATTTCCGCGTGCCGGACCTGGCGCCAGGCCCGTATCGCGTCCAGGTCAAGCTGCCTGGATTTCAGAATTGGGTCCTGATCAACATTCAAGTGGACGCGAACCAACTGAGAACCGTATACCCGAAACTTCTGGTTGGCGAACAGAAAGCCGAAGTCGAAGTCTCGGCGAACGTTGAAGCCCTCGAGACCGGGAGAAGTTCAGTGGCCACCAGCATCGCTCAACGGACTTTGGCGGACGCTCCGATGCAGGGGAGGAATATCTTCGCCGGTGTAGCTTTCATCGCGCCGGGCGTGACCGGCGCCGGAAAGTTATTTGGAGGCGCAACCGGATCGGGGTCGGCGGGACAGGACAGTTTCCAGACGGAACCCGGGTTTCAGATTAACTCCGCGGGCCAGCGTCAGGAGAATAACGAATACACGGTTGACGGCTCGAGTGTAAACGGGAACTCACGGGATGGCATTTCGAATCTGACCCCGGAGCCGGACACTGTGCAAGAGGTACGTGTCGCGGCCGCGGCCTTCACCGCGGAAAGAGGCCGCAATAGCGGAGCGCTGATAGAGGTCTACACCAAATCGGGGAGCAATCGACTTCACGGGACCCTTTCAGAGTTCCACACCAACAACGCGCTCACCAGCCGAGCTGTGTTTCAAAGCACCAGTAAGGTTCCTGTCTTCCGGCGGAATGAGTATGGGTTCACCGCGGGTGGACCCGTCGTCAAAGACCGGACCTTCGTGTTCGGTGCATTTCACCACCTCAGCTCCTCGGCTTCGCAAACGGACGTGGTGGCGGCCGAGACGCCCCAGTTTGTGCAGTATCTGCAACAGTACTATCCCAACAATATCTCGACCCGCATACTGACGGGCGCTCCCATCGGTTCCAATCCCGTTTCCGGATTCGTGACCGCCAACACGCTGAAGGCGTCCGCCCGCAATCCCGTTCCCGCCAGTCTTCCCGGCGATCTGCCGGTTCTCGGAACAAGCACAATCAATCAGACGCTGTCGCGTCCCGCCGGACAGTGGAACACGCGGCTCGATCAGTACCTGCGGCAGTACAAAGACCGCATCTTCTTCAACTACTACAACTATTATTCCAAAGCGCAGTCGGCCAATCCGCGGCCTTTGCAGCGGATCACTCAACCCAACTATGGAATGTATGGAAAGGCGAGTTGGACGCGCACAATCACACCCGCGCTGTTGAACGAAGCCTCGATGAGTCTGGTGCGCGTGGACGGCGCCACACCGCCCACTACGCATCCGGAACTACCTAGCGTGTCGGTAACCGGATTGCAGGGCTTCAGCCAGTCGCAGATCAATTGGGCGCACGTGAATTACAACTGGAATGACGTCGTGTCGTGGATGCGCGGGAATCATACCTTCAAGTTCGGAGGAAGCGCCGACCGGCAGCATGACCTCGACAACTTCACGCCGAATTACGCCCGCCCGAGTTTCACCTTCGGCAACGTCCTCGATTTCGCGCAGGACCTTCCATTGACTCAAAGCGGACCCGTGGTGGACACCAGGACGGGCCAGTTAGGGCAGAACATCTACACCCGGATCCATATCACGTACGTCGGCGCCTTCGCCCAGGACGATTGGAAAGTCCGGCCGAACCTCACGGTGAACATGGGTATCCGTTATGAAAACTTCGGCCACCTCGCCCAGATGGACCGCGGTGGAGCGGCCGGCAGTTTCTTCGCTCCTGGCGCTGGCGCCACGTTCAACGAACAGATTGCGGGCGGCAAAATGCGGGTCACCGAAAATGGACTCGCCTCCACCAACAGACCGCAGGGCGTGATGCCTCGGGTGGGGTTCGGCTGGGACGTATTTGGCGACGGGAGTCTGGCTATCCGAGGCGGTTGGGGTATCTACTTCAACCGCATAGGCAATCTGTCTTATGCCGGCACCGCCCGGGTCAATCCCCCGTTCGGAAATCCGTTGTTCGACGTTCGGAATGGACAGACGCTAAACTACTCCCTGGGTAGTTCTGACGGGTTATTCTTCCCGTTACCACCGGGAGTGCAGTTCGGGATTAATCCCGCGGGCGGCCTTGCCGGAACCCCCGTGCAGGTTTCCGGGTTTACGCCAACCATCCAGTCACCAACCGTGCAGGTGTGGAATCTCACCGTCAGCAAGCGCCTTTCTAACTCTATCGTCGTGGAAGGCGACTACATCGGGAATCATGCCTACAATCTGTATCTGCAAGCCAACGTAAACCGGTACGCCGGCGACCTGCTGAAGCATAACGGCAGCTTGACACGATTGAATCCCTATTTCGGTCCCATCATTTACGGCCGAACCATCGGATATTCCGATGGCCATTACGGAACCGTCCTGATCAGCAAACGCTTCGGAAACGGATTCTCGGCAAAGGGCATCTACACGTTCGGCAAGGCAACCGATCTGACGTCCAGCAACGACAACGGCGTAGGCGGTGGCCAGAGCGTATTCGACGCGGCGAACCCCGGCGCGCAGCATGCGCGGTCCGATTACAGCGCCGCCCGGAGGTTTACCATCGACAGCGTATACGAGATCCCTTCTCTTTTCAAAGGAGGCGTGGGGAAACAGATTGTTGGTGGTTGGCAACTCTCGGGAATTGCGATTTTCCAAAGCGGCCTGCCGTTTACCGTCGTAAGCACGGCTCCCTACCCGCGCGGCGACTTCAACGCCGACGGCTTGAATTACGACGTGCCGAACACACCCTCCTTGGGTAATCACATCTCCTCCTCACGGGGCGATTTCATCACAGGGTTGTTCCCAGCCTCCGCCTTTCCAATCCCGGCGGCGGGCCAGCAGGGCAATCTGGGCCGGAACACCTTCGACGGGCCTGGTCTCGCTAACGTGAACCTCAACATCGTGAAGACCGGGCGCATCCCCTGGTTCGTCAAAGAAGGGGCCACCGTCCAGTTCCGAGGTGAGATCTTCAACCTGTTCAACCGGGTGAATCTGACCAACGTCGTCAACGATCTTTCCAATTCGCTCTTCGGACGGTCCACCGCGCAAAGCCTCCCTCGTTCCGTGACTTTAGGAATTCGAATACAGTACTAACGAAACCGCGGATGCGCCGGGTAACGGGACAGCCTGTGCCCGACGCATCTGACCGAATCCGAAAGGCCCTGATAACTGTATGCGTGCATCCATTCTGCTGTTACTGAGCGCGACTCTCCTGGCCCAGGACACTCGCTATTCGCCACAGAACGAGGAGATTCCCGGGCCACCCAATCCGGCTGCATTCGCCGCGTGGCTCGCCGATATTCAGCATTGGCGCAAGGAGCGGCTGATCCGCATCGGCTATGACGGGTCGCAGTATTCCCGGCCTGAGTTCAAATGGGCTCAGAGCAGCTTCATCCAGCCCCAAATGATGATCGAGGACCGCTATTTCTACGATCCTGTCGCAGGGAAGTACACGGTCGACCGATACCTGGACGATCTCGAGAAGCGCTATGGAGGCATCGATAGCGTTCTGGTCTGGCATACTTATCCAAACATCGGGCTGGACGACCGGAATCAGAACGATTTGCTTCGCGACATGCCCGGCGGCCTGGCCGGGGTGCGGCAAATGGTGGCGGACTTTCATCGGCGAGGAGTCCGGGTGCTGTTCCCCATCATGCTGTGGGACCAGGGAACCCACGAGTACGGAATGCCGAATTGGGAAGCGACGGCGAAAGTGTTTGCCGAAGCCGGCGCCGACGGTCTGAACGGCGATACCATGCGCGGGGTTCCCCGCACGTTTCGCGACGCGTCGGACCGGGTTGGCCATCCCTTGGTGCTCGAGCCGGAGAATGGTTTGGATTCCGATGAACTGCTGATGTGGAACAACATGACCTGGGGTTACTGGCGCTACTCGTCGGCGCCAGCCGGCCCGGGCGGCGCCCCCGCTCCTGCGAATTTCCCTCCGGTTCCAACCGTGAGCCGGTACAAGTGGCTCGAGACGCGCCACATGGTGAATATCTGCCGGCGCTGGGCGCGTGACAAGACCGACGATCTGCAACACGCCTTCTTCAACGGCGTCGGCTACGAAAGCTGGGAGAACATCTGGGGGATCTGGAACCAGATTCCAGACCGGCACGCCGAGGCTCTCCGCCGGATCTCCAAGATCGAGCGCAAGTTCGCGGAAGCGTTGATCAGCCCCGAGTGGGAGCCGCACACGCCGGTCCTACAGCCATACGTTTACGCGAGTAGGTTTCCGTCGCGCGGGTTGACGCTTTGGACCTTCGTCAACCGGAACGAATACAGCGCCGGAGGCCAGCAGATCCAGATTGCCTTCCAGGCCGGCACTCGTTATTACGACCTCTGGAACGGCGTCGAGTTGAAACCGGAAATTCGAGGCGGTGACGCGATCCTGAGCTTCCCGATCGAAGCTCAGGGCTACGGCGCGCTGCTAGCCTCGTCCGCGGAGACACCCGGTCTGAGTGGATTTCTTTCGGAGATGGCGGCACTCGCAAAGATCCCCCTGCAAAGTCTGTCGCCGGAGCGGCGCGTGCTGACGCAGCAAGTGGTCCCGATTGCCGCGACCGCAAAATCATCGGCCGCGCCGGCGGGCATGGTGCGAATCGCGGGCGGAAGTTTCGATTTCCAGGTGTCCGGCGTCATGCTTGAGGGCAGCAACGAGATCGGCGTGGATCTGCAATACCCATGGGAGGATTCTCCGCGCAGGCACCATGCCCGGACGATGGTGCTCCCGGCCTACTACATTGACCGCTATCCGGTGACGAATGCGCAGTTCAAGAAGTTTCTGGATGCGGCTCAGTACCGTCCTCGAGACGATCACAATTTCCTGAAGGACTGGAAGAACGGTAGCTACCCGGCGGGTTGGGAGAATAAGCCGGTCACCTGGGTTGCCCTGGAAGAAGCTCGCGCATATGCCGTGTGGGCGGGGAAGCGCCTGCCCCATGAGTGGGAGTGGCAATTCGCGGCGCAAGGCACGGACGGCCGATTGTACCCCTGGGGCCAGCAGTGGGACGCCGCGGTGGTTCCCAAGCCCGATACGGGAAATGCCATGGCGGCGCCGGCGGATGTATCCGCACACCCGAAGGGCGCGAGCCCGTTTGGCGTTGAAGATTTGGTGGGTAACGTGTGGCAATGGACCGATGAGTACGTGGACGATCACACCCGCACCGGGATTCTCCGCGGCGGAAGCCACTATCAGCCGCAAGGTTCGCACTGGTATTTTCCGCAAGCCTACAAGCTGAATGAGCATGGGAAGTACTTACTGATGGCTCCCAGCAAGGATCGATCCGGAGCCGTGGGTTTCCGGTGTGCGACGGACGCCGAGTGAGATTCGCGACCACTCCGTTGCTATGATCTGACTATGAAGGCTTGCCCGATCGTCCTGTTGGCGGCTATCGGCACTGGGTTGTGTAGCGCGGATTCGCTTGCGGAGGCATTGCGGTCGAAACGCTTTCAGGACGCCTTGACCCTGTCAGGTTCATTGCTGCAGACCCAGCCCGAGGACGCCGGGGTATGGACGGCGCGTGGATTGGCGCTGGCCGGCCTGGGACGCGACAAAGAGAGCATCTCCAGCTTCGAAACCGCGCTTCGATACTCTCCCGAATTTGCCGCTGCCCTCAAGGGCACGGTGGAGGTCGGCTATCGATCGCACGATCCGCGGGTAGCGGCATTTCTGGACCGGCTGATTCGCCTCGAACCGGAAAACGTCGTCGCCCATGCGATGGCCGGGGTGCTTGCCTTCGAAGGTGGTGATTGCAGCCGGGCCGTTTACCACTTTGAGAAAGCCCCGGCGCAGATCGCGAGCAACGAACGGGCGTACTCGCTTTACGGCGCGTGTCTCCTTGTGCTTGATCGTCCTTCGGACGCCGTTCCCGTTTTCGAAAGGCTGCTTGCGGTTCATCCGGACAGCGTGAACGTAAGGTTCAACCTCGGTTATAGCCAGTTGCTTGCCCGGAAGTCCGCCGATGCGATCGCAACCCTGCAACCGTTCGCCGCGGATTCCGGCGCCGGAGCGGATGCCCTGAACTTGCTGGCCTCGGCGGAAGCCGCGGGCGGACGACTCGAGGCGGCGGTAGATCATCTCCGCAGAGCTATCGAAATCGCTCCGAAGGACGAGCGGAACTACCTCGATCTGGCGGCGATTTGTCTGCGGAACGAATCGCAGGACGCTGCGGCGGAGTTCGTGGACGTCGGTCTGCAGCATGTGCCGGAATCCGCGCGTCTCCACACGCTGAGGGGAATCCTCAAGGCGCAGCTCGGGAGATACGAGGAGGCGGCATCGGAATTCGAACTGGCAAACCGGCTCGATCCGAATCGGCAGTATGGCGCCGCCGGGCTCGGTGTTTTGTATACCGAGATGCGCCAGCCGGATATCGCCAGCGCGGTTTTGAGGGAACGTCTCAAGAAATCGCCGGGTGATTCAACACTCAACTATCTCTTGGCACAAGCATTGGTGCAGGAAGGCGTGGAGCCGGGGACAGCCAAATTCTCAGAGACCCTCGAGGCTTTGATCGCCGCCACTCGCGCCCAGCCCGCCTTCGCGAAAGCGCACAGCTTACTGGGCAAACTGTATGTGAGCGCCGAAAACTATCCAAAGGCCGTGGAAGAACTGAGACTCGCAGCCAAGTATGATGCGACCGACCGGATGGCTCGCAGCCAACTGGCGATTGCGCTACGCCGGCTGGGACGGGACGAAGAGGCCGCCGCAGCGATCGCCGAGCTCAAACGGATTATCATCGCGGAATCGCACCCGAACCCCGACCAGAAGCGCATCCGGGTTACGCACGGTGCCGATCGATGACCGGACCGCGACGTCTCGGACAAGATGGCACTTCACGAATTCCCGTTCGAAGCCGTGAATCTATTCAATCGAACCGTCCGTCCTGAGCCCAAACCTCCAGCGGTGGTTCCCCGCCCGACAGTAGTCGCAGATCGATTCCGAGCCATTTGAAGACCCGCCCTGCCTGCTGAAGATGATCTTGACTGCTGCGGGAACCGGCGCGATAATTGAACTGTTTCATGTTGAGATAGATACATGTTAAGTCGGCATATGTGAACCGATTCACAGAGGCTGGAGGGCACCCGCTGACGAGCGGTCCTGGGGTGGCAGGGTGGAGTGCGGGGAGAGCGCCGTTGGCTGTACGGGACCCAATCTGACATCGCTTCAGAGTTTTTTCAGCACATAAATGGCTACGATTAAGGACGTTGCGCGAAGAGCCGGGGTGTCAGTCGGCACAGTTTCAAACGTGATGAGCGGGGCGGCCGCTGTGAAGGATTCCATGCGGGCGCGCGTCGAACAGGCCATCAAGGATCTGGATTTTCATCCCAACCATGCAGCGCGCAGCCTGAAGTCGCGCCGGACCCATACGCTCGGGATGGTCATTTCAGACATCACCAACCCGTTCTTTCCTTTGTTAGTACGGGGGGCGGAAGATGCGGCGCTCAAAAGAGGCTATCTGCTCAACATTTTCAACACCGATGATCAGGTAGAGCGGGAGCAGAGTATTTTCGCCGTGCTGCGGGCACGTTGCGCTGACGGCATCCTGGCCGTTGTGGCACCGAGCGTCGGCCCACCTGCCCACCTTCAAGAGACGATGGGGGCAGGAATACCGCTCGTTTGCCTGGATCGCATTCCACCGGAGCTATCGGTGGATTCCGTCGTCATAGATAACGTGCGAGGCTCGGTCATCTGCATCCGCCATCTCATCGCCATGGGGCACCGCAGGATCAGCATTGTTTCCGGTTCCGCCCGCCTTCAGACCGCGCGAGACCGTCTCAGCGGTTACTGCCAGGGGCTGTCCGAAGCGGGTATTCCCTTCGACCCGGCACTCGTTCGGGAGGGTGATTTCCGCGTGGAAAGTGGATACCGGCTGGCGAAGGAACTGTGCCTAAGCAACCCGCGCCCGACTGCCCTCTTCGTCGCGAATGGGACGATGGGAATGGGAGCGGTAAGGGCCGTGCAGGAGATCGGACTGCGCTGCCCAGATGATGTCGCCGTCGTCGTTTTCGACGATGTTCCTGGATCCGACCTGTTCCGGCCGCGACTCACGGTTGTTTCGCAACCGGCATATCAGATCGGCTTTCAGGGGGCCGAACTGCTTATTCAGCGCATCATGGGCGAAATCGCATCGAAGACGCCAGTCAGCATCGTTCTTCAAGGAGAACTCAAGATACGAGAGTCCACCAATGGTGCCCGGCCGAGAGCCGGGACAGCAGAGGATGCCGGAGTCGTGAGATCCCAGTAGTGCAGACGCTGCCGAGGTAGAGCAGTGGTGAGCGAGAAAGATTAATGGAGGGATTTATGCCGGACATCACGGTGGTGGGCAGCGCGAACATGGATCTCGTGATTGGTATGGAGCGCATGGTGCGTGCGGGTGAGACGCTCCCCGGCGGTGACCTGAAACTCTTTCCTGGGGGCAAAGGCGCCAATCAGGCCTACGCCGCCGCCCGCCTTGGCGGCAACGTGGATATGATCGCGCAGGTCGGAAAGGACCCGTTTGGATCGCGTCTTATCGCCAGCCTCAACGATGCCGGAGTGGACACGTCCCGTATCGGGCGAGTGGACCGTTCTACCGGTTGCGCCGTAATCTACGTGCTTCCGAACGGCCGGAACGCGATCGTGATATCTCCCGGCGCCAACGCCACGCTGGAGTCGGCCGTCGCGCTCAGCCGCCTCGACCGCGTGCAACGGGGTGGCTATGTGCTCGCTCAACACGAGATTCCCCTGGAGACTGTCGCCCAGGTGCTGGCCGAGGCCCGATCGCGCGGCGCCGTCACGATTCTCGATCCCGCACCAGCGCGGCAACTGACCCCGGAGGTCCTGCGGAACGTCGACATCCTGACGCCCAATCAGTCGGAGGCCGCAATCCTTGCGGGGAACGGGCTCCGGGCAATTCGCGACAGCCGGGCGGCGGCCGAAGTGGCAGGGCTGCTGCTCCAACTGGGCGTGTCGGCCGTAGTAGTGAAAATGGGTGAAAGCGGGTGCGTTGTCCGTACCAGCGAGTTTCTCGCGGCGGTGCCGGGTTTCCAGGTTACGGCCGTAGACACCACGGCTGCTGGGGACGTCTTCAACGCGGCCCTCGCCGTGGCGCTCGGCGAGGGCCGCCCGCTCCTGGAAGCCGCCGTGTTCGCCAACGCCGCAGGCGCGATCTGTGTGACCCGCGCCGGCGCCCAGTCCTCGATTCCTTCCCGCGCGGAACTTGATGCATTCCTCTCCGAGCGCCGGGACAGTATCGAAATCGAGTCAATGCATCCGGAGAAAACATGTTCGTCGTGACAGATGGGAATGGCGATCGCCTTTTGCGTCGTGACCATGCTCGGCTGGAGTTCGTGGGCGAACACCCAGAAACGGGCGGGCAAAGGCAATCTGCCTTTCCAACTCTACCATCGGGACTACGCAATCGGAGAGCTTTTTCTATCGATCGTTCGGCTGGCAACGCTCGGCAGTTTCGACCTGCCGGCATGGGCGTACTGGAGAATCTTCGCCACACATGCTGGCCCTCGCGCTGAACGTCCTCGCGTCGGTACGCGATGGGCAGGAGGGAGCTCCGCTTCCGTCCGGTTTGAGGGACAATGTACAACATGCTCAAAGGAATCGACCCAGTAGTTAGTCCCGAATTACTCCATATCCTCGCGGCCATGGGGCATGGCGATGAAATTGCGATCGTAGACGCCAACTTCCCGGCTGCGGCCATGGCCCGACGTTTGGTACGAATGGATGGGGTGAACTCGAGGCGCGCGATGGCGTCGATTTTGAAACTCCTGCCCGTCGACGATTTCGTTGACTGCCCGGTCGCCGTGATTGAAGTTGTCGGCGACACCGAGGCCGTCCCCGAAACCGTGCAGGAATTCCAGTCCGTCCTGGACGCCGCCGAAGGGCGCGACGTCCGGATTGCGCCGATCGACAGGTTCGAGTTCTACCGCCGCTCGCGCGAGGCATTCGCCATTGTCGCAACGGGGGAAACCCGCCTATATGGCTGCGCACTCGTGAAGAAAGGTGTCATCCGCCCTGGTTCGTAGAGTCGCCAAGATCCTGACCCACCGGAGGATTGCCGTTGATCCGAAGATGAACGTAGTGCGTTCCCACCCCGCCACGGTGGCGCACTGCTGCTCAGCACCCATTAAAAGCCGATCGAGAAACCCACGGAAAGCACGGAGGCGTCACGGCACCCGCAGCACACCGGAGCAATCCACGTGGCGGCGCCGATGACCGCCACGTAGTCCGGAATACGCAGTCCGGCCTCCAGAATCGCTATGAGTGCGCCTGCGGGAACAGCATCGTTGTAGCAGAAGAATCCGCCAGGAGGAGTGCCACGTTCAACAACTCCCGCATTTTGAGATAAGCCGTATGCTTACCCGACTCGTCATTCACCTAGTCCCAGAGCTTCTGGTTCGTTACGGGTTTCTGAACCCCCGCCGCAATCGACTTCTCGCGGATTCGGTCACCTGCCGGGAACGGCGCCTCGTAGAAGATTGCCTGCAGCACCCGCGGATATCCATGCAAAGCAGCTACGGCGGCCACCCACCGATCCGGATGTTTCTGCTTCAGTTCTGGCGCGAGATCGAGGCAGATCGCCAGGTAGGCGGCACGCGCATTTTCCTGGCTGGATGCGCCATTCACGATCCCTTTTTCGATCTGGCCCCTCCACTGGGACCGCATCGTAGAGTATTGTTCTTTGAGATTAGGGAGGCGTTCTACATTTTGAGGAACCTCGGAGCTGATATGGTATACGGATCTTCCGCTAACGGTCGACTTAGTGCCACCTTGCTCGATGATATTACGTTTGGCAAGCTCGACCAGCCGATCGCTGTAACTCGTAATCGTCTCATCTGGAGGCATGTCGTCCCGGCTCGTGTTCCGGTAGAGGTCCTTGATATCCCAGCCCTGGCTCCGCAAAGACTTGTTACCTTTGATCACGCCCAGGATTGTTCCGGCAGCGGCCGCGTTGTTGTCCGCATCCCAGCCAAAATTGAAGGCGCTGCGCACCGTTTGGACCCAGTCCCCGTCGCCATAGAGCAATGCCGATATTGTCGAGGCGCCATTCAGCCAGACACCGTTTCGGTCTCGCATGTCCTGGCCACCGTACTTGCAGTACTTATCCCGCGTGAGTTTCCGAGTCGTGCGCCAGTCAATAGTGTTCAGCTTGTGCCAACTGCGCACGTCCGACATGATTTGGCTCATCACGCTCTTGGGATCGAGGGCCGCCGCTCCGGCGTCCAGGATCTTCTCCATATCATTCATCAGGAACGCCGTGGCGATCATGGCGTCCACCATCTGCGTAGACTGAACCGCTTCGCCATCGACGCTGACGTGTGTGTAATGAAGCCCGATTCTAGCCGCCGTTTGCGGCATGCCGGGAGAGATCAAGCCCCAACTTTCGCTCACAAACTGCCCGGAAAGATTGAAGTCCACCCATGGATTGATTTCGATGCGGCCCGTCAAAGGAGGATCGATGCCCAAGTCCATGATCTGACGCAAATAGAGATGAGAGCACCAAATCCGTCGGTTGATGTGCTTCTTCCAAATCTCGGAAATTCGTGAATATGGAATCAGGAGATTCTTGCCCTGCTGCATTTCCAGGAGATAGGGCCACTCAACGTCAGTATCGTCGTCAGTCCACCCACCGTCGGGCAGCGCCGGTGTGTATTCCTGCACGTTGCCAGGTTCGAGAATATACTTCATCTCGTGTTTAAGACCGTTGAGGTCACCAATGATCTGACCGAGGAACCCACCACGGATTTTGTCCTCCAGAACATCAGTCGGCATATCCACCAGTCGGCCCGGTTTTTTCGCCACCAGAGCGGGCAAACCAGCGGCGAGTGTCAGAAAAGAGCGGCGTTTCATAACGAACCTCCAAACAGAGCATTAGGAGCTACATGCAATACCAACCTACGGTATGAGCATCGATTGAGGCCTAAACTCTACTCGATGCGGGCCGATCGCCAATAAGCCGATCCAGGGATCCGATCAGGGACAAGCCATTGGTAAAGCCGGAGTGTCACATTACGGCCGGCGTATGGCGACAGGTCAAACGTTAGCGCCTTCCACATCGGCACTGCTGCCGCGTCGTTCGGGGGCACCTGCTTCACATCCACGGGGTCTTCCGCGCCGATTGCTGTCGTGGTGACGATGTCATCGTCGACCAGGACTTGCAGGCGCCACGGCCGGTAGCGCAGGTAGCCGATGTCCAGGGTAAGTTGCGGCTTACCCGCAGGCACGGCGATGCTGCGCACCAACATGCAGGGACGGGTATCGCGCGGGAATGTGACCAGCACGGCGCCATCGAGATACGTGGCGCCGGCGCCGCCACGCGACGCTCCTTCGAGCCGCCAGTTCTCATTCCACAGCTTGCCGTAATCGTTAATATCAAAGTATTCGAGCGGTTGGGTGTGGACCTTCTGTTGCGGAAGCACCAGCGTGTTGCCCTCGAGGCGCCCGCCATTGGCGAGCACATTCTTCTGGCCGGTGTCGGCGACGCGGCGCGCCAAGTCGTCGATGCGTTCGTCGATCATTCGCCCGAGTTTCAACGGCCCCATGTGGTCGCCGTAGATGCGATTGTGCAGCGGCTCGAGGAACTGTTTGGGGATCGCGCTGAAACCCTTCATCGCGCCAACGACGGAGCTGACGTTGGCGGCATTGCAGTCGGCGTCGGTGTAGTCGCCCACTTGGGTAGCGACGTTGATGCTCTTCAGAAAATCGCCCTCGCCGAATAAGATGCCGAGCGCAACCAGCGCCCCGTTGGCGACGGAGTTATTCATCTGCGGATAGTCCGGGCGCCAGCGCGCTTCACTCTCCGCCGCAATAGCCTTCCAGTTCTTGCCCTGCTCATAACCGGCGATCACGAATTCGACCGCTTTCCGGTAATTCGATTGCGGGTCGATTAACTGGGCTGCCTGCTTCACAATCTTCAGCGGATTCTTTTCAAAAAACGCCTCACTGATACAGCCCGCGACAAAGACCGCGCCGTCGGAGCCCTCGGCATACCCATTCACGTGCGAGTATTTGCGCGCGACCACGCCCGCGAGATTGACCATGCCGGGCGAAATCATGCCGTAAATATCCGATGAAAACTGCGGACCGATGGTATGAAACCAGCGGTTATAGCGCGGGCTGCCCGTGTCCGGTGCCTTGATGCCGCGCTCCAGCGCCAGGCGCGCCTGCTCGCTGGAGCCCCATGTTCCGGCGCGATACTCCTTCCACATGTCGCCCAACTGCTCAACCGTCATATTGAGGCCGCAGCGCTCAAAACCGTAGAGCGCGACCATTTCGTAGTAATAGTCGTCGTCGACAATCGCTTTGTCATAGTGATCGATGAAGTGGTCCAGTTGGATGACGTTGCGCGTCTTGCCTTCGAAGTTAAAGCCGTAGGACGCGCCGACGATCTGCCCCGCCCACGCTCCGTACACCTTGTCACGGTACTCAGCGACGCTGATGCGGCGGTCCGCCGCTTGTGCCGAGACCGCAATGAGCGCGGCCGCGACTACGGTTGTAGATAGACGTTTCATAGATTCAAAATGCGATACGTAACCCGAGCTGAACCGTCCGCGGCTGCCGCTGTCCGGTGGACTTTCCAAACAAACCGCTGGATAAGTCGGACGTCGGCGTCGCGAGGTTGACGCGGTTGAATAGATTGGCAATCTCGCCACGCAGTTCCAGGGTCGCCCCTTCGGACCCAGTGAACCACGGAATGTGTACGGCCTTGATGGCGTTGGTATTCACGCTCGCCAGCCCGGGACCTTCGAAGGTATTACGACCCAGATTGCCTTGCTGCCCTTTCGGAGGAACCGGAAATTCGCTTGCTTTAAACACGCCGCTGAGGAAGGCGCTACGGGATACCGAAATGGAATTACCGAATGCGGGAGAGTTCGGCTGGTCGTAGTTGTAGCCGTCGGCGTTGTAGTCGCCGCTCGGATAGCTCGCGCTCGTGTACACGCTGAACGGCTGCCCGCTCTGGAAGATCCCGGTTGTCGAAATGCGCCAGTTCCCCAGCGTCTGCTTCAGGATGCCCGACCGGAAGGGAGTCGGGATCTCCCACACGCTGTCCAGCGCCACCCTGTTTTTGACGTCGTAGTCCGCCCGTCCCCACTGCCCGTTGATGTTCGCCACGTTCTGGATGCGCTGGCCGTTGGCCACGCCGTTGTCGTTGCTGCTGTCGGCATCGAGTGCCCTTCCTTTGGAGAAGATCGCCTGTGCCGACCATCCGTGCGCGAAGCGCCGCGCCACCACGAACGAGAAGATGTTGGCCTTCGACGTGCCGATCGTCTGGCCGTAAATAATGGATCCGAAGTAAGGATTTAGCCGCGTCAGCGAACCATTGGCGATCAGGTTCCCAGCGAAGCGGTTGATGTCGGTCTGGGTGTAAAGATGTGTGCTGTGGGTACCCAGATAGTCCGCCTCCACCACGAAGTTGCCGCCCAATCTGCGCTGGATGGTGAAGGTGTAGTCCTGGGTGGTGGGCTGCTTGGGATTAGTATCCATCCCGCCGACTGAGACGCGGGTGCCGACGATGTTGCCTGCCGGGCCAATCTGGAAACTAAACCCCGGCGGCGGCGGGAAGTAGTAACCACCCAACGAGCCCAACTGGTAGCCGAGTTGCGCTCCCGGCTGCAGGATGTTCACAGACGGAGAACCGAACGCCGGCGCATTGGTGTTGGCACCCCCGCTGGTGGCATACGAGAGGTTGCCGACGCGGCTGTAGAAGATGCCGTAGGCCGCGCGAATCGAAGTGGAGCCGTTACCGAACACGTCCCACGCCAGGCCGATGCGCGGCGCCAGCCCGCTTGGCTTGTTTTCGGCGAAGTAGCCGCTGCCGCGCACTTGCATGGTGCCGCTGGCGACCTGCTGCGCAAACGTCGCGCCCGGGCCGAGAGTGAACAGCGGGAAGGGAATATCGCCTTGGTGGCCGGTAGCCCAGTGGCCGAAGTAGTCCCAGCGCATGCCTGCGTTAATGGTCAGCTTTTTGCTCACCTTCCAGTCATCCTGCACATATAGACCCGTGTAAAGACTGTACAGCTTGCGGTACAGGTTGAGAGCCGTAGTACCCTTCGCGATATCAAGGGTCGGGCCTGATTGCGAGAACGGCAAGTCCTGCGAGAAGTCGAGGATATTCGAGAAAGAAAACGAGGGGTGCGACAGGTTGGATTGCACCGCGTAGCCCCGCTGGCGGTCGAGATCGATACCGACCTTCACCTGGTGGCCACCGTGCATCCAGCTCACTCCGTCATGGATCACGAAGTTGTTGTGCTGGTAGCGGTACGGACCGGCCTGGCCGAAGCCTGCGCCGACGCCCGTAATGCCGGTGTTCGGGAGGTTGGCAGCATCGCCTGGCGCGGAAGGGTAGTTGCCGCCGGCACGCACCAGCGAGAACGATGCTTCGTTCAGCAGTGTCGACGTGAAGGTGTGCGTCCAGCTCAACCGGGCGAAGATGCCGGTGTTGGGATACGGGTAGGCCAGGTTCGGTCGCGGGTTAGTGATCCACGCATGTTCCCACGTACGGTACGAGTTGAAGTAGACCCGGTCCTTGTACCCGTGCAAATTCTGGTCAACGCGCAGGTTCCACTGTTGCGAAGGTTGCGACGAAACCAGCGTGAAGGTGGCCGTTCCCACCGCCAGCAGGTTGGAGGGGAAGATGCCGTTGGGAAAGCTGCCCGGGTTGGTCTGCTGGACCTGAGCCACAGTGATGAAGGACGCGGTCGGAGGCGCGGCCGGCGGGTCCAGCGCGAAAAATTTCGCGGCCAGGGAATTGGGGAACTGGGACTGGACGAAACTGACAAACTGCGGGGTCTCCTCACGCACGACCGAGGTGGAAGCCGCCGATGCGTTCAGCCGAAAGAAGCTGCCGAAGATGAACGTCTTGTTCTTGATTACCGGACCGCCCGCGGTGAATCCGTACTCATTGCGGCGCGTGGCGGGAAGCTTGGTCTGAAACTCCGTGCGGGCGGTCATCGCGTTGTCGGTGTGAAACTCCGAAAGCGTCCCGTGATACTGGTTCGTGCCGGACTTGGTGAACACTTCGACCAGCGCTCCGCTATTGCGCCCCTTCTCGGCCGAGAAGGAATTCGCCGACACTCGGATCTCCTGGATGGTGTCCGCTTCCGGTGTGAGGTTGGCGATTCCGTCCCGCGAGTTGCCGTTCACGCTGGTGCCGTCGACATCGTACTCGTTCTGCTCCTGCCGCTGGCCGGCCGCGTTAATCTGGTATCCCGGCTCATTCTGGAAACTGTCCTGGGCGTTCGCCGATCCGCTGCCGAATAATTGGCCGCTGCCGGTGACCCCCGGAGCGAGCCACAACACTGCGGCGTAGGCATTGCGACCCACGCTGGGCACTTCCTCGATGGTCTTTCCCTCGATTGAGCGCGTGACGTTCGTCTTGGCGGTCTCGATGGCGTTCGCCGTTGCCGTCACTTCCATCTTGGATATCTGCTCGCCCACCGCCAACAGCGGGTATACGGTACGGGCCTCACCGCCGGCAAGTATGAGGCGCGTCTGTACCCAGGTCTTGAATCCGCCCCGGCTGACTTCCAGCCGGTACGGACCAGGTGGTAGTTGCGCGATCCGGAAGAACCCGCTTTCAGATGTGGTGGCCCGCTGGGTCACCTGCGTGGACTCCTGGACCAGGATTACCTGCGCTTCCGGCACGCCGGCCTTGCTTGGGTCCGTGACCGTTCCTTCTATACTGCCGTTGAATTGGGCGCCGGCATGAAACGCGAAACTCATTGCCAGTAGTACCGCGGCCCAGAGACTTCGTTTCTGCATAAACTCCTCCCACTATGGGTGCAATTCTCTGACCTCTATTTCCGTTCCCTATTGAGGGACCATCGGATCTGCCGGCTCCCAGATGCCGCAAATCGAAAGGGCCGTTTCGGCATCCCGAATGAGTCCGAGTGAAATGTCGTGACGCCCGCCCTCGTAAGGCGTCACGATCCATGCATCCAGAATGTCCAATGCCTCGAACGGTCCCGTGATTTTGCCCCCCAGACAAAGCACGTTCGAATCGTTGTGTGCCCGTGTCATCTTTCCCATGTATGTGCTGGTGCATAGCGACGCACGCACACCGCGATACCGGTTGGCGATAATGCTCATCCCAATCCCGGTGGAGCAAATCAATATGCCGCGCTGCGCCTCGCCACGGACAACCGCCGCGGCAACCTGGGCGGCGACGTAGGGGTAGCGCACAATCTCCGTGGAGTGACAGCCAACGTCATGGAATTCCAGAGAGCGGCTCTCAAGAAACTTGAGGACGTGTTGCTTCAACTCGAAACCGCCGTGGTCGCAGCCAATCCAGATCCTCTCGGAAACGTTCGCCATATACTCTTCGACGTCGATTCTATGTCGACTCACATATGTTGTCAACATATTTTATTTAACCATAACAAACTAAAGTTCTTAATATGTCGTATTACCACTTACCTCTTACCAATTTTATTGACTTGCCAGGCCGGTGGACCTACAATCAAAACCATTGAATCCGGCATTCGTATGGCTTCGATGGTTAAGCAAAAAGCGCAGGCACTCTTCAGCGCGGGCACGAGCGAGTACCTGGAGATCGTCCCGGCGACACTGGCCGAAGTCATCCAGAAGCAGCAACACGCAACAGCAGCGGAATAGAAGCGAGCGTCCGATGCACAAACGATGGTGGATCGCCGGACTGCTGGCTACGGCGACCGCGATCAACTATCTCGACCGCCAGAACCTCCCCGTCGCCATCAGCGAGATTCAGAAACCATCCCGATTTCCGATGCGCAGTACGCGCACCTGCAATTTCTCTTCCTGCTGGCGTACGGCTCGATGTATGCCGTAGGAGGCCGGATTCTGGACCGGTTCGGTGCACGCTGGGGTTACGCGCTGATGATCGTCTGGTGGTCCGCGGCGAATGCCCTGCATGGGCTTGCTGGTAGCGTGACGCAGCTCGGAGTGGTGCGCTTCGCTCTGGGACTGGGCGAGGGCGGTGGTTTTCCGGGCTCGGCGAAGGCAGTGGCGGAGTGGTTCCCGGTTGAGGATCGCTCCTTTGCGTTCGGTCTTTTCAACACGGGTTCCAGTGTGGGCGCCGTGATTGCGCCTCCGCTGATCGCCGCGATCGCGACGTCGCTCGGATAGCGGTGGGTGTTTCTAGTGACCGGAGCGCTGGGCTTCTCCTGGAGCGTGGTTTGGTTGATGGTTTCTGGTCGACCATCATGCAGACGCTGGCGGCAGACCTGTTCCCGCCTGAAGCCGTGGGCGCGGTTACAGGATTGGTGAGTGCTTCGGGATCGTTCGGCGCCATGCTATTCAACCTAGCCGTAGGAGCGATGCTCACGAATTTCGGCAGCTATGGTCCGGTCTTTCTGGTGGCGGGACTGCTCCATCCGGCTTCGGTCATCGTAATTCTGCTGACGCGGGTAGCTCCGGGTGTACCTCAGAACAAGGTAGCGTAAACATCCGCGGCCCGCCTTGCCCGGCTGGCGATTCGTGCGCGATTGCGGGCGGAGGCGGCGTCCATCGCAAATCTGCGCACCGCACTCGCTTTTTCAATGGCCGGATTGAGTCACGAGCCGTGCTTCAAACCGGGCGCGCAGGAACCGCACTGACTGCCGGGCAGCCGAGTCCGGGTCCGGCTGAGGCAGGATCTCAGCCGTTATCCAGCCATCGTAACCGATGTCTTTCAGTATCCCGAAGATCTCGTCGAACGGCATGTGTCCCCATCCGGGCGCGAGGCGATTCGAATCGGCCACATGCACATACCCGATGAAATCCCGCGCGGCCGTGAGCGCGTCGCGAAACGAGGCGTCTTCAATGTTCATGTGGAATAAGTCCGGCATCAGCCGAACGCACCGGCGCCCACACTCGCGGACGATTGCGAGGCCCTCGGTGCAGTTGTTGACGAAGTTTACTTCGTACCGGTTCACGGGCTCAACGATCAGTTCCACGCCGAGCGGTTCGGCGATATCGGCGCAGCGGTGGATGCAATCGAGATAGCGTCGGCGCGCAGTCTCTGGAGCCTCGCCGACGTGAACCACGCCGCGGACACGCCCAGTGTTGACCATTGCGCCGAATTCCGCCGCCAGGCGGATCATATCAGCGATTCGTTCCACCGCTTGATCGCGAACGGTCGGGTCCGGATGAGTAAAATACAAGTGGTCCGCTGCGAAAACCTGCCCGCTTGAGATGCACGGCACTTGGAGTCCAGTGACCGAGAGCCGCCGTTTAATTCGAGGCACATCCACTTGGGACGGATGACGCAGCGCGAACTCAACGCCATCATAACCGAGATCGGCGCAGCGATCGATGCAGCGGCCGAGATCGTCCCGCATCGCGACGAACGCGCTCGGCAACGCATCGGCGGTGGAAACGGCGAGTCCGATCTTCACTGCCGAACTCCGATTGTCGCGCGCGCATCGCCGAAAATCTCAACCATCGAGTTCTCTTTTTTCATCGTGGGTTCCATGCCCTTTTGCTGGCGGACCGCCAGAGCCTCGGAAAACTCGCGCTTTAGAGAACCTCTCGTGCTCACCGTGCGTATGAATCCCTAACCGAAACGATTGTAGAATCACCGCGCTGGAATGTCAATCCTTGGCGGTCAGATGTACGAGGTCATACCATTATAGCAACGAAGTCCCTCAAATCTTCGGAGGCGATTATGAACACGAAATCGGTAAAGGGATCACGCTAATGGATGGCACCGAGGCTACGATCATCGCCTGCGGGATGATGGTATCGCGGTCCATTGAAGCGGCTCAGATCCTTGCCGGGGAGGGGATGTCGGTGCGTGTTGTGGAAATGCACACGGTCAAACCCTTGGACGACGCACTGGTGGAACGTTGCGCTCGTGAAACCCGAGCTATCGTGAGAGCGGAAGAGCACTCCATAATTGGGGGTCTAGACGGCGCCGTGTCCGAACGCTTGGTTCAAACGCGTCCGGTTCCCGTGGAACGGGTCGGGATTGCGGATACCTTTGAGGAGAGTGGCCCCTACCCGGATCTACTCCAGAAGTATGGGATGAGTGTGGAGAGCATCGTTGGTGCAGTCCATCGTGTGGCGGCACGAAAGTTCGCACGCGCCTAGTTACCGATAGCTCGCACTAGTGCCGATCATCAGAGCAAGTTCGGCACCGACCGGAAACGCAACGGACATTCCCGCCGCATCGATCGCCAGGACGGTAGGATGTTCGAGACGCTGAATATTACGTCACTCGCCCTGGCCCTTCGAGCTCTACTGCTGGGACAACGCGATTTGCGTGCTGCTGCGCGCCGGAGCATTGAGCGTCTGAAACATCGAACTCGAACAACTCACGCGGTCGTCGTCTGGCTTTGTATCAGTTCCCGCTGGATTGTTAGTGCGATATCGAGATGCTCGCGCATGGCAGCACACGCACCGTCGCGGTCCTGCGCAGTGACGCATTCCAGAATTCGAAAGTGGCTCGGCATCACGCGCTCAAAGAGGTGGGGCTGACGGCCAACCAAGACCCGCACTTCAGCAGTCATCTGCTGGATGGAATCGAGCAATAGAATCATCAGCGGATTGTGCGTAGTCTGGACCAGACGCCGATGAAACTCGGAGTCCCGAAGTGCAAACCGCTCCGCGTCATCTGCCGCCATTTGCATCTCTTCACAGAGTCGGGTCAGATCCGAAACGTCTTCGTCGGTTCTCTGGCTGGCGGCCAAACCGGCATTTTCAACTTCGAGCATTGAGCGGACCTGATGCAGATGCTCGACATTTACCTCCTGAACGGAAGTCCGCAGAAACAACTTGAGGGGCTTGGTGACCTCGTCGTGAGTAACTGCCCGAACGGTAGTCCCAATCCCGTGGCGCGTCTCCAGCAGGCCTTTTGTCACCAGGACCCCCACGGCCTCTCGGACCACGGGCCGGCTTACCACCAAGCTTTCGGCAAGTTCGCGTTCGGGTGGCAGTCGCGTGCCGACGGGAAGGCGTCCGTCGAGAATCTGGCGCTCGACGGCCTGTACCACCCGCGCTACGAGGCCATCCTTCCTCCCGATCGTCTGGAATCGAGGCTTTCTAGGTTTCCGGTCTCTCGAAGCGGTCAAGGGCATACAGAAGGTCTACACCATTGTAGAATTCGGATGAGTGATAGTCAACGCAGCCAGTGGAAAGAAGTCAGAGATAATACCAGTAGATATATGATTTAGTTTCTATACATTATAAGGAATATAGGCGTACTTTTTGATATTGGTCTTTTCGGGAGCTAGGCTGCCCGCTGCTTCTGGACGCTATACCAAGCGTCCACAGCAACCAGGATCCGGGCATGGGAGACACGCCGATCGGGGCGGCGAGGTATCCCAACGAGCATCTCACTGCCGATATGAATGCCGGGATTGTGTACGGTGTGGTGCTGCCCGTGAATTCGGAGATTTCCCGGGACGCGGCACGACCGCACCGCGGGGGTCCTGCATGCTTTGACTCCCTAGAAACGTGGTCCCAAATCCAAGCGTAGCGCGCTCGACGAAGAAAACCAGAAGCTGCGTCGCGAGAATCAGCACCTCAGTGAGGAACTGCGTAAAGCGGAAAACGTCATCGACATTTAAAAAACAGTGGCCGCTCTGTTGGGTCGCCCGCTCTGCACGCCGGACCGGGAGCCGCAACTCTGATGGAGGCCGTCAACGAGTTGTCCCCGGTGATTGGCGTGCAAGCCGCCTGTGCCGTTCCTGGCCTTCCCCGGTCGTCTTTCTTCCGGCGGCAGCGGCCCATCTTCGGTCCATCTAAGAACGCAGTTTCGGCCCGTACTCTCAGCCTGCCGGAGCGGAAAGCGGTGCTCACCTGCCTGCAGGAGGAACGCTTCCAAGACCGCTCGCCAGCCGCGGTGGATGCCACCCTGCTGGACGAGGGCGTTTATCACTGCTCGCTGAGCGGAGGGCAGCAGCAGTCGCCGCGCGCTGTAGCGCTCCTTCCCCATCTCGTCCAAAGGCCGTGCTATGGTGTCGGGATGAATCGCATCTGGTGCCTCTTGTGGCTGCTGGTGGGTAGCGCCATGGGGCAGAGCAAGTTGGTTAACCCCCTGCTGCCTTCGGGCGCCGATCCCTGGATTACCTCTCGCAACGGTTTTTACTACTACATGAACACGACAGGATCGAGCCTCGTAATCTGGAAAACGAGGAGCATCTCCGCGCTCGCGACCGCCGGGAAGAAGACAGTCTGGCGACCTCCCGCGAGCGGCCCCTACTCTCACGACATCTGGGCGCCCGAACTGCATTTCTTGCGCGGCAAGTGGTACATCTATTTCGCCGCGGATGGCGGACGAAACGCGACCCACCGGATCTGGGTATTGGAAAACGCGGCTGCCGACCCGCTGGACGGTGAATGGCGGATGCTGGGCAAGGTCGCTGACCCTTCCGACCGGTGGGCCATCGACGCCACCGTGTTCGAGCAGGACTCGCGACTCTATATGGTCTGGTCCGGTTGGGAGGCAGAAGTTAACGGCGGGCAGAACCTTTATATAGCGGAACTTTCGAACCCGAATACTGTCAAGGGCAGTCGGGTCCGCATTTCCGCGCCAGCGTACCCTTGGGAGAAAATTGGGGATCTTAGACCGCAAGTGGCTACCGAGGCGAATCCCGGCGCAGACCCGGCTAACCCGATCCACGTCGATGTAAACGAGGGGCCTGAGATTTTGCGGCACGGCAACCGCATTTTCCTGGTCTACTCCGCCGGCGGATGCTGGACCGACTACTACTCGCTTGGAATCCTGACCGCCTCCGTCGGAAGTAACCTGATGGATCCGGCCTCCTGGAAAAAGAGTCCGGCGCCGGTATTTTGGCTCTCTCCGGAGGCTCACGCCTACGGCACCGGCCACAACAGCTTCTTCCAATCGCCGGACGGCAAGGAGGACTGGATCCTGTACCATGCCAATTCGGAGCCTCAACAGGGGTGCGGTAATCGCCGTGCGCCGCGCGCACAGCCGTTCACGTGGAAGCCGGACGGCATGCCGGATTTCGGGAGGCCGGTCTCGGTGGGAGTGCCGATCGCGGCGCCGTCGGGCGGGAATTGAATCAATCGGCACCTCATGGCGCTCCGGGAGGGCCGGACCGCGATCAGGGCGGTCGAAGAGAAGCCCAACTTCTGCGTTTAGGGCGTTTGCCGTCAAGGTGACGCCGAACAGCCCAAGTTCCGGATGGCGCGCGATTCGCCCGGGGTCGAGCGGAGCGGGGCAAATCCACGAGTCGGCGACAAACCGTTAACTTTGGATTCGTAAACGCTAAGGCGTTATGCGTCAATGCGCTCGGATCCTGCCCAATTACGGTCGGGCGTGGCAGGAACCTAGCGCCTTGTTGCGGCGGAAACTTTTTACCCGCGTGCGGTCCGCGCCGTCCACCATTTAAACTGGAATTAGGGCGAAAGGATTGCCCACATGAACTGGTAATGGAAAGGCTCTTCGGATGATCGGGGTTTTCGACAGTGGCTTTGGTGGGCTGACGGTGCATCGTGCACTAATCGAGGCGCTGCCCGGGCGCGATTTCGTCTACCTTGGCGATAACCGAAACGCGCCCTATGGAGGACGGCCGCCCATTGACGTGCTGAACCTAAGCTGCGCGGCTCTCGAACGCTTGTTCGCGGAGGGCTGTACGCTTGCTGTGGTCGCCTGCAACACGGCCTCTACGGTGGCGCTGCGCTGGATTCAGCAGCAGTGGCTGCCCGTGCGGCGGCGCGACGATGGGATCGCGCGGAACGTGATCGGCATCGTCGTACCGACAATCGAGGCTGCGACCGGGATCGGGTGGGACGAAGACGGCACTGCTGTGCAACAAACAAAACAGTCCAGTACCATAGCGGTTTTTGCGACCCGTCGCACGGTCGAGACTGACTGCTACCCCATCGAGATCCGTAAACGCCGGCCCGACATTACGGTAGTGCAGCAAGCCTGTCCCGAGCTTGCCGGCTCAATCGAGCGCGGACTGCCTCGCCACGATTTACACGCACTCGTCGACCGATACGTAAGCGAACTGTTGAGAAAACTCGGCACCGCACCCGAGTGCGTAATTCTCGGCTGCACCCACTACCCGCTAGTCGCCGATCTCTTCGCCGTCGCCCTGCCGTCTGGTGTGCGGATGATCCACCAGCCGGACGCCACCGCTCGCGCGCTGAAGGCCTATCTTGACCGACATCCTGAATATGACGGCTCGCACGCCGGGCGGCGCCGGTTCCTCTCGACGGGGTTTTCAACGGAGGCCCTCCCGCTGATCGAAACATTCTGGGGAGACAAGGTTCCTTTCGTGCAGGCGTGAAGGCGCATTCCGCCTACCGATTGCTTGACATCAGGCTGCTTCCGAGTGGCGCGTAACCCGACCGGAGCGGGTCCCTGGGTAAATGCTGGACTAGAAAGCGCGGCTAAACAGTCAGGCGTTGTGGACTCCTCCGCAAATGGGCGGCTAAGTGGATGCGCCGGCTAGTTACGAGGGGCCTTGCAGACCCCACGCAGGCACACGGCACGATTGTTCGGCTGTATACACTGCTGAAGACCGCGACATCTGATCCGTGCCATCGGCCCATCCGGCGGCGCAATCAGAGTGCTAGCGCACCTTTGTACATCATCTCCTTGAGCGGGAACTTGACGGACAGGTGAAACGGGCCGAAGCGGCTTTCCAGCGTCACTGCCTTCTCGCCCACAGTGATCGGATCCGCCCCGCGCGCAAAGAAGAGCAGTAACTCCGTCACCGACTCACCTGATCCGGTAAGCAGGTGGGAGCAAGAAATGGCGATCTTGCCTTTGCGCTCGATGCGGCTGCCCTGCTTGATAGCCTCGAGCATACCTTCGTTGGGATTGGGCACTGTTTCTCCGTTCCTAACCTTGCGCGGCGGCAACAGAGGCATTCCCTGAAGCCGGATCACGTAGAACCGCGCGGTTTCCTCGAGCATTTCAGGACCGCCGGCAAGACGGACAGGCATTGCGCTCTCCCAGCGTGCGAGCACCCTGAACTCCACAGACTGGCCCGTGTCGGTGCTTGGAACCGGCGGCGGACGCTCACCGATCGGCACACTAGTAGGGGCTCCGGGCATGACGCCCGGATTGGCGCCGGGAACGCCTCCTCCCGGCCTCGCCACGCCCTCGTAGGGTCCGGTTGCACCCGCGCGCTTCCGTTCGACATCAAAACGCACAATTCCTCCCCGCGCCCATGGCGACTGTCCTAACAAAATCCGCTTCTCCTCGTTGCTCCAGTCGGCGGGGTCTTTGCTTTCCCAGAATTCCTTGCGCGCGGCCTGTAGAGCGCGGAACGCCGGCCATGTCGTCGCGGCCTGAAGCAGGCGCCTTCGTGTTTGGAACATAGGTGGTCTCTATTCCATCGTAGCTGGACAACGGCTGCGGCCGAGTCAGCACATGTGAAACAAGCATCGCCCCCGGCGACGGTCCAAATCCGTCATGGCGGATCTTACCTCGATCACAGACGCATTTGAACCCCGTATACCGAACTTTATGACCAGTGAATGCTGTGTCGCACCCGGCTTCGAGATGCTAACGTCGATAGGGATGAACTTATTGCTGCGCACCATGGTTATATCCGCTCTGGCGGTCTTTCCAACCTTGGCCGCCAGCGTCCCGCGATACCTCGGTGGGAGTTGGCGAGTCGTTCGTGTCATTCCGACATCGAACGTCCAAGCCGCCACAGACAAAGCCCTCATTGGGAAGCACAAACTTTTTCGTCAGCGATGGCGGCGCGTTTGCGCTTCTTGTTCTTGGCGGCCAAGATCTGGCGGCACGCTGGGCGAGTAAGAATCAGTTACGGCGATCACTATTAAGACCAAGGGCTCTTTTAGCGCTTGATGGACGGGTGCGGGCGATTGCACCGGGCGGCGACAGTTTCCTGCCGGTGTTAAAGATGGTATTGACCTGAGAAGGCGAGCGCGTGATGACGACCGGCCCGTGCATCAAATTCTATGCGGCCTTAACAAGTGAAGCGGGAATGGCAGTTAGCAACGCCGAATAGTCAGTGCCGGTCCTAAGTAAGTAAAAAAGAGGGGTCAGAACTAACGAGGCGTTACTAGCAGAAGAAATGCGCGTTTATGGGCTCGTCGCCAAGCTTGGCCAGAATCCAAGTGTGCCTGTACATTATTCAGGTATTACATTATAAAATGGAACCATCCATCACTATAACGTAGTCGCTTGACAAGGCCGCTGCACCGTCTTACAATTGCGTTGGCTCGGACGCATTTGAGATTTCACTTAGTGAAACAGTGCCCGGCCTAGAAAGAGAAACTCCCATGTTGCGAATTTATTGTACTCTAGCTGCAGTGCTGTTTTGTTTTGCCCCGCAAACCGCCCGAGCGCAGTTCAACAGCGCAATCCACGGTATCGTCAGCGACCCATCGTCCGCGCTGATTCCGGATGTGAAGGTGCGCGTAACCAATACCGCGACCGGCGTGTCACGGGGACTGACCACCTCGCCGGAGGGATTGTATCGCGCACTCAGTCTCGGCGTGGGCGTCTATCGCATCGAGGTCTCCAAGGACGGCTTCCGCTCCGCGCTACGCGACGGGATCGTGCTTGGCATCAGCGAGACGGCCCGTGTCGACTTCACGCTCGAATTAGGCGCTGTCACCGAACGTATTAACGTGGAGGCGCAGGGGGCTGCGGTAGAGACTGAGCAAGGACGCATTTCGGGCCGTATCGACCGAGCTCAGTTAAACGATGTGCCTTTGAACGGCCGCAATCTGTATAACCTGATCGCGCTGCAACCTGGAATCGTCGGTAAGGGCATCTCGGCGTCTGTCGGCTCTGGCGGTTCGGGTAACGACGCCTTCTCCGGCGAGGCCGGCCCGCAGGCCTATGCCGGTGGGCAGCGCACCGAAGCCAACAACTTCACCGTGGATGACAGCAGCGTCAACTCAGCCGCGCGCGGCGGCATCACCAACCTGACGCCGAATGCGGATTCAGTGGAGGAGGTGCGAGTGGTGGCCAATAACTTCTCCGCGGTGGAGGGCCGCAACAGCGGAGCCCAGATTCAGGTGATTACCAAGTCCGGCACCAACAGCCTGCATGGCGGCGCCTCCTACTATTTCACCAACAACACTCTGGCATCCCGTAGCGTTTTCGAAGCGGCAGTCCCCGTCTTCCGCCGCAATCAGTTTGGCTACAACCTCGGCGGGCCGGTCCGTCGCAACCGCACCTTTTTCTTTCACTCTTACGAAGGACTCCGGCAGTCGGGAGCGCGCGGCGCAGTCGCCACCGTTGAGACTCCGGAATTCCGCGACTGGGTGATACAGACGCGCCCGAATTCGATCGCGGCAAAACTGCTGCACGATTACCAGCCGGCCGTGTATCCGACCTCGAATCTGCGCGGCGCCGGCAGTCCGCGCTCCGGCGCTGATCAGATCGCGCCGCCAATCGCGTTGTTCGCCTATGGCAGCGCGCCGTTCATCCCGGTCGCGTACCGCAATGGCAATCAGTTCACGCTGCGCATCGATCATGAATTGCGGCCCGGCAAGGACCGGCTCAATGGCAGCTTGTACCGCACTACCTCAGGAAGTCTGAACGGCGGTATCCGCCCGGCGTTCAACCGTCCCACCGACGAACTGACCTATTTCGGCAGCGTCAATGAAACCCACACGTTCAGTGGGACGAAGATGAACGAATTCCGATTCGGCCTCATGCGCCTGCAAGGCTTGCCGCAAGTGCCGGCTCACCTTGACGTGCCGGGCATCGGCATTACAGGGTTGACGGGCTTTTCTACCAGCGGTTACCCCTCCGGCTGGTTCCAGACGAATTTCAATTACAAGGATATCTTTTCCTGGATCCATTCCGCGCACAGCTTTAAAATGGGCGCTGAACTGCGCCGCGTCCGTTCGAATTCCAAGAACACCAACAACTACATCCCGAACTACTTCTTCGCGAGTATCCTGGATTTTGCTTATGACGATCCCTTGCAGGAGACCCGCAAAGTGGACCCGCGCACAGGAATACCAGCGACCAACGTTGTCGGTTTGCGCGGCTGGGAATATGCGTTCTTCTTTCACGACGACTGGAAAGTATCTCGCAACCTGACGCTGAATCTGGGCGTCCGCTATGAGAACTACGGATCTCCCACCGAGATCAATGGGCTTTTGCGGAATCTGGTTCCCGGACCAGGCGCCACGTTTAACGAGCAAGTGGCGACGGGCAGAGCCGAGATCGTAAACAACTTCTATCCGGCCGACAACAAGGATTTTGCGCCGCGCTTCGGGTTTGCCTGGGACCCCGAAGGCAAAGGAAAGACGGCGATTCGCGGCGGTTATGGAATCGCCTACGACCGCCTCTTCATGACGCCGCTGCTCGACTTCCGCGACAGCCCACCTCTGCGTGCCGATGCGACCTTGGGGCGGCAGTTCGGCACGACGCCGATTTACACGCTCGGCGATCCGGCCAAGCCGTACATGGGCTATCCCCTCGATCCGGCACTGGCGCTGGGCCTCGACGCCCACAATGGCATCAATGGCGCGCGCGTTACTTTCAAAGCGGTGAACCCGAACACCCGCTCCCTGTATGTCCACAACTGGTTCTTGGGCTTGCAGCGCGACATTGGCAGGGGCGTGGTGCTCGAAGCCAACTACCTGGGCTCGGCCGGACACCACCTCTACAGTACGGCGAACGTAAACCGCTTCGCCGGAGATCTGCTGGACAACCGTTTCAACGGCCTCAACCCGAGTTTCTCCGCCATCAACATGATCGAATCGAGTTCCAATTCGATCTTCCACGGCGGAACGTTTCAGGCGCGCAAGCGTTTCGCGCGGGGTTTAATGCTGCAAGGTTCTTTCAGTTTTGGGAAGGCGATCGACGACGCCGACGATCTGGTGAACGTGACCGCCTATCAGGATATCGGGAATCGCCGCTTGGACCGCTCCGCGGCCGGATTCGACGTGGCGCGGAAGGTCAGTATGGTGGGCGTCTGGGATGTACCTTTTCTGCGCGGCGCCAAAGGCGTTGTGGGAAAGGTGTTGGGCGACTGGCAGTTGTCCGGTACAACGATGCTCCAGACTGGCAACCCCATGACGGTTGCAACTAGCGCACCCTGGCCGCGCGGCGACTTTAACGCGGACGGAGCCAACTGGGATCGACCCGACGCGCCTGCCGCCGGCGTTACCCAAAGCGGCTGGGAGCGGCTCCAATTCCAGACCGGCATCTTCAAGGCTACCGACTTTCCAACACCGAAACCGGGCACAAATGGCACTCTCGGCCGCAATACCTTCCGGGGCCCCGGCTACGCGCAGGTGGATCTCTCGCTCTCGAAGAAATTTGCAATTACCGAGCGCTGCTCGGCGCAATTCCGCATGGATGCATTCAACGCGTTCAATCGCGTCAACCTGAACAATCCCAACCTCGATCTCGTCAGCAATACTTTCGGCAAGTCGACTTCGACATCGAGTCCGAAATCCATCCAACTGGGACTGAGAGTAAGATTCTAACTGGAACGGGATTACCATGAACCGACGGCATTTCATCTCCGCATTGGCCGCTTCCGCGGCTGCACCTGCTGCGCGCTCAGCGGCACCTAGCATCACTCGAATCACGCTCGCGCCGATTGAGGGGCGTTTTCACAAATTCGTCGCGATGAACGCCTACGACAAGGTCCCCAAGGGCCACACTTATACGAACGTGATGCTCCGCATTGCCACCAATCAGGGCGTCGAAGGCGTGGGCGTGATGGCCTACAGTAACCCGGACGCGGAGTATCTGGCCGCCTTAAGAACGCTGATCGGCGCGAATCCCATGGATGTCTATCAGCTCAGCGCCGGCCGCATCACCGGCCGCGCCCCAGCTTATGCCGCAGTCCTGAAGAAATACCGGCACCTGGATGGCCCATTCCTAGACCTGATCGGCAAACTGACCGGTAAGCCCGCCTGGCAGTTGCTCGGCGATCCTCTGAAGGACCGTGTCAAAGCCTACGACGGAACGCTCTATTTCAGCGACATCTGGTTCAAAGATCGCGGCGTCCGCGCCGTCGTTGAAGAGGCGGAAGAAGCACGCAAGAAGGGCTACGGCGGTATCAAACTCAAGGGTGGGCGCGGCCGTAAATGGATGGAGCAGGCGGCTGGCAAGCAACGCGACATTGACGTAGTCAACGCTGTTCGAAAAGCGGTTGGACCCGAAATGCTAATCATGCTCGACCCCAACAACGGCTATCAGGACGATCTCGAAGGCGCCTGGAAACTGTTGGAGGAAACGGCTGCTTCAAACCTCTATTTTCTCGAAGAGCCGTTCCCTGAAAACGTCGCCCACTACACGGAATTGCGCGCGCGCATGCGGAAGGCCGGCATGAAGACGCTGCTCGCCGACGGCGAGAACATGGCATCGGTCGCGGAGCTTGAGCCGTATCTCAAGCCGGCGCGCCTTGTCGATTTTCTGCAACTCGATATCCGCAGTTGCGGGGTCCTTGACAATCAGGCGGCCGCACGTCTGGGACAACCGGCCGGTGCCATCTGCATGCCGCACAATTGGGGCTCGCAGATGGGTTTGTTCCTGACCCTGCATCTGGCCAAGGTCACCAAGAATATGACGATGGTCGAAGATGACCGCTCCAGCTACGACGTCATCGTCGCGGACGGATACTCGTTCAGCGATGGCATGTACACCGTTCCCGACAAACCGGGGCTTTCGATTCGAGTGGACGAAACCGTGTACCAGCTAAAATGTAAAGCCACAGAGACCGTGATTTCCTAGATCCGGCGACTTATTGCAAAGCGGATGACGTGCTCTCCATGGCGACGGAATGCGCTTGGTCCATTTCTACCGGCCAGGATGCTACCTAGCAGCATCACCGCGTTATGAACGGTCCTCGAAGCAGGTTCATCCTCGATCATGCCGCTGACTGCCGCGTCGACGTGCTCGAATCCATTCGCGAAACGATCAGGGAGCATAGGCGGGGGATGAGTTGCTTGTTAATTAGCGAACCGTAATCCGACTGCGTGCTGCCACGGATTTGCCTGCGCCTCGCCAGCCAATCCTTGGCGAACTGCTCGAACGTGATAGCAGATGGTCGCGTGTAAGTGCCTTGATCGATCTCCCGCAACGCTTCGGTGAGGCGCCGCTACGCAGCACTCTTGATTTTGAATTTGCCATCCCATCGGAGCTTGCCGTCTACGTCGCGGTACAGGATCGCCCAGCTTTTCCGGGAACCGGCTGCTTTGACTTTGTGGCCACGCTGGCTCAATGCTGAATTGCTCCTGATTTCGCGACGCCGCCCCCAATCATAGGGCGCAAGAGCTCAAGCAGCCACGTTGCGGTAGCTGCGAGCGTGAGACAACATCATTTCTTTCTCGCTCCGCGGGATTCCCGCGAGCCAGTTGATTGCTTTCCGCGCCCGCTGGCGCGTTCCTTTGCGCGGACCTTGCCCTTTCCAACCGGCGCTGCCGAAGCTTTCCTGGCGACGCGCACTTTCGCACGCTTCGGCTCCGTCGTTGTGGCGCCAGACAAGCCGGCATCGAGGCCCATGCCTTGCGCCATGTCCAATCCAAACAGGGCCGAAAGGTCTTCGCCTCCTAGAACCTTGGTTGCAGATGCCGCCTTGCTGGCCAGGGGAAACGCCCTTCCTGCCCCGGCGATGAGTTCCATTTCGTCCACCTGATGCAACCGGAAGAGGAGGTCGGGGTGTTGGTCGATCCGGGCGCCGATAGCGTAGAGCACCGCCGCTACATGCTTGCACATCCCCGCCCAGTCCGGACAACTGCATGAGAGCTTGATCTCATCCGGTGACGGGAAAAGGCCGGTCTTCTGGCGGCAAACACGTTCCATGACACCCTTGGAGAACTGTCCCTGTAGAAGCTCGATCAGCGAATCAATCGCACCGGCGCAGTCTTTGCAGATGGATTGCCAACGCGCCTTCGTGACCGGAGCGACTTTCACTGCGACCTTGTAAATCTCAGAGCCGCTGACCAGAGCCTTGATCTCGCCGGGCGCAATCTGCAGATCGATCACCGAGCCGTTGCGCACATAAGTCCGGCCGCGTGGCAGCCGGTTGGCATAGTCGCTATAGCGTTCGAGGTTCTCGCACCACGCCTTGCCCCAGAAGGTCTTGACGATGGTGCGGCCTTCGACGATCACCGGCGCGACCGTATGCCCCTTCCTGTTGAGCTTCGCCATCTCGCTGGCCGCTTCCCGCCGCCGCTGCGCCACGGAGACATACGGTCTCCATCCGTAGTAATCCATTGATCACATCTCCTTCAGCGCTTTGTTCAGATCGAGAGCTACCAGCTTGAGCAACTCCTCGTCTTTCAACTCCGTCAGAAGCAGGTCGGCGCCGCCTTCCAATAGATCGTTCGAGAGTTGCCGCTTCGATTCGATCATCTGGTCGATCTTCTCTTCCACGGTACCGCGGCACACAAACTTGTGCACCAGCACGTTCCGGGTCTGGCCGATACGGAAGGCACGGTCCGTGGCTTGGTTCTCGACCGCCGGGTTCCACCACCGGTCGAAGTGCACGACATGCGAGGCGGCAGTAAGGTTGAGTCCCGCGCCCCCAGCCTTGAGCGAAAGGACGAAGAACCCCACGGCTTCGTCCTCCTGAAAGCGCCGTACCACGTCCTTGCGCTTCTTCACCTCGGTCTCTCCGTGAAGCACCAGACCCGCACGCCCGAAAATCGATCCAAGGAAGGTCTCTAGCGGAGCGATCACCTCCCGGAACTGGGTGAAGACGAGCATTTTTTCCTGCTTCGCTGCAATCACCTCGGCGATATCGCGCAAGCGCGCCCATTTGCCGCTATCGTTTTCGTTCCAGTTGCCGTCTCCCAGCCACTGGGAGGGGTGGTTACAAATCTGTTTGAAGCGCATCAGGAACGACAATACAAGGCCCTTGCGCTGGATGCCCGCGGTATTCTCAAGTTGCGCGGCCAGATCCTTCACGGACTGCCCGTAGAGGGCGGCCTGCTTGCGGCTGAGTTGGCAATACGCCTTGACCTCGGTCTTATCCGGCAGGTCCGCGATCACTGTTTTGTCGGTCTTCAATCGCCGCAGAATGTAGGGCCGCACGAGTTCGCGCAGGGGGCCGTACGAATTGTGAGGTCTGTCCGCCAGCCGTTTGAGGAAGTTCGTGAACTCCTTCGACGATCCCAGCAGCCCCGGATTGACAAAGTCGAAAATGGACCACAGATCCCCAAGCCGGTTCTCAATGGGCGTGCCGGTGAGCGCAAATCTCGCACGTGCGTTGAGCCCCTTGGTG
>JANYJN010000614.1 GCA_025358475.1 Candidatus Solibacter sp. | reverse complement strand
GCCGAGTCCCGCCGGAATATGCTTGGTGTGGACCGAACGGCTGCACACGGCGACCACTTTCAGGCGGTACCCGAGCTTGAGCGCGATCTGGTCGCCGTTTTCCGATAGTATGGCAAGCGTGCTGGACCCCACGTTGCCCAGGCCCACGATGCCCACATTGACTTCCTGCATATTCTCCCATGATATCAGTGGCATAAGTTGGCATCGCCAGGTTTCGGAGGGCGAAGAACGCGGGCGGGCCGGTCTTTTCGTCAATCGGCGGCCAGTTCGGGTGGGAATGGATCACCGTGAAGCATCCGCCGGTTTCATATGTATGGAGTATACTGTGGAGTAGGCTCCACAATGGAAACGATCCAGGTTGTTCTCGATTTGAAGCTCCTACAGGCCGCCGACCGGGCCGCGCATCATACGAAGCGGAATCGCTCCGCGTTGATTCGCGACGCGCTTAGAGAACACCTCCGGAGATTGGAGATCCGGGCCCGGGAGCAGCTCGACCGCGACGGCTATACGAACGCGCCACCGAACGATGAAGCGCTTGTTTGGGAAGCAGAGGCGGCGTGGCCGGCGGAATAGCCCGAGGGGACGTCCGCCTGTACCAATTTGCGCCGCCGGATAAGAAGAGACCGGTCGTCGTGCTGACACGCGACAGCGCCATTGCGTACTTGTCTACCGTGACTGTAGCCCCAATCACCTCCACGATTCGCGGAGTGCCCTCCGAGGTGGTGCTGGGTGAGGAGGACGGCATGAAGGCACCTTGCGCGGTGAACATGCACAATGCGGTGACGATCTCTCAGCAGCGTTTGGGAAAGCGGGTGGCGCGGCTGGGTTTGTCGCGGATGAGCGAAATCTGCGCCGCCTTGCGCTTCTCGCTTGGCTGCGATTCCGATCAATTATAGCTGCCAGTGTCGGGATCGATTTCCGTGACCGGCGCTTGGCGGGAGTGATCCCGCACTCGTGATCCCCTGAACTATTTATAATGGAATTGCGAACTGATGCCGACAATTCTCTATGTTCAGGGCTGGCGGTTTCATTTCTATTCGAACGAGGGCAATGAGCCGATGCACGTGCATGCGGTGAAGGGAGGTGCGGAGTGCAAGTATTGGCTGCAGCCGGACCGTTTCGATATCGTCGAGGATTTTGAATACAACTGCACGCCGCGTTTGCGGCGCGAAGTGCGGCAGATCATCTTTGAGCATTTCGATCAGATCATTGTTGCTTGGCGGGAGCACTTCGGAGGGGATCGTGCAAAGTAGAACGAAGCCGGTATTGGCAAAGGCAATCGAGACCACGCCCGAGGCGCTCATTGTGATTGTGGAAACCGGGCAGGTGTCGATTCCCTGGGAAAAGTGTTCCGAGCGACTTGCCCACGCGTCCCTGGTAGAACGAAATCGAGCGGAACTCTCGCCTTCTGGTTATGGCATCCACTGGCCCTTGATTGACGAGGACCTGGCGGTCGGCCCTCTGCTTCGGGCGACTCCTTAAGCAGCAGTTGTTTCCGTGGACGGCGTTTACCAGGACTAGTTGCGATGCGTGAGGAGATTACTGCGCGCCGCGTTGCCTGGGTTCCTGCAAGCGACTCAAGGGCACCCGCACAACCTAACCGCTTTTAGACCATGATTGCTACTCCAAAGGGCATAGGCGCCGATGTTGGGACCGCCAGATCCCTCGACGTGGTTGACCTGATCGGCGAAGATGCGTGGTCTGAAACTCCCGCCGAACTCTCTGCCTTGCTAACCTGACGTTCACAGTGCGAAAGTAGGCTGACCACGATGCCTATCGATGACCCCATGTCTGCACTGCAGGCAGTGAATGCGAACGATGACCGGCAACGCTCTCCAGCGTCGCGCCTCGTAAAGCCATTCCTCACAATCGCCAGGCTGCTCGTGCCCCCTGGTATCGATGTGACACTGGGAGGCATACAGGTCGCCGGGGAGTGGCTCAGCGGCCGCGAAGAGGAAAATCGGCAGTCCCTCGTAGATGCTATCGCAGAGGAGATGAAATACTGTGAGTCGCGAATTCAACAACTCATATCGACAAGCGAGGACCACCGCCGATTCATGGCGGATGAGATGCCGGGCTTAGTGCTCGATGCTTTGCGCCGATCCGAACAGACCCGGAGCAAAGAACGGATCAGTCGCCTGGGCCACATCTTGGGGAGAGCTGCCGAATTCGGGCCGCGCGATGGCGCCGATCACGTTGAGGAGATGATGCGCGTCGCTCTGGAATTGACTGGTCGGGAAGTTGCACTACTGCGGGAACTCTTTCGCGCCCATCCACTAAAGTTCAGCCGCCAGCAGCAGAGATATATTCACGCATCGGCGGCGTCGGTGTGGCTGGGTATTCAGTGGCACCAATTTGGCTTCTCGGAACAAGATGTCGAGAGCATATGCGGTAAACTGCAGAGCTTCGGCTTGGTGGGCACTCTCGACGTAAACCGCTGGGGGCCTCAGCAGGCCCCCCTGGCAGGACAACGAAATGGCTACGAACTTCTCCAAAAGGGCAAGGACCTGATCGAATATATTCGGAGCGAGGCGGAAGCTGAAAGCCCTCCTGTAGCGGACAACGCTTCGCGGCTGCCAACCACCTGAGCAGCGCTTGAGGGCTGGACTCCACTTCCAGGGGCAGCTCCTTCCGGACTCGACGGGGCAAAGGCCCGGGGTCGTGAACGGCGTTTCACGAGAGGAATATGGCGGCCACCCGTGTCGTCGTCAGGGTATGGACAACTCGTACCTGCGATCAACAAGAAGTATTCGCAAAGAACGGCGGCTTCCGGCGCAGCTCATGGTGGGATGCTCTCATTCGTCTCCGCAATGGCCTATTCACGAATACGATTGCGATGTACGCAACAGCCAAAAGAACAAGCACACTCCGAACCAACGGGGAATGCCTCGCGACAAAACAAAATATGGATAGCAGCAGGACGACATCAATTGAGCAGCGCATTTGCCAACCGTGGTGGGCCCCAAAGATGTGCAACAAGCCCAAGCGGAAGGCACCGAGCCAGTCGTACCCGATGAGGCCCACGCCCTGTCGTCCGACCGAAACTACTTTACGCCGTTGCTCATCGGTAGCGTCGAGCCTCCTGATGCAAACATAGTGTCTTCCGTCGAAATAGCAGGTCGCGGGCCGTTCAACAACACCTTGTGTTATCGCTTCCAGAACCGTGCCTTGGTTTGTAAGTAAGCCGACGTGGCTCCAAAGACCTCCCGTGACGTACATAATGACCCAACTCGCGAACGCATTCAGCGGGTGACAAAAGATTCCGTCTCCGTCGCGCACTAGATCGAGAATCGATGCTGTATCTGGCGTCGCTAGAAAAGCACCCTGCAAAAGAAATGTCCCTTCCGAATACGGACCCTCACGCAAGAGGTATTGGATGAAATCCGTGACTGCAAAAATCATTGTTCTGGTCCTAATCAATTCATCGCGCCACATGCCACAAATCTGGCGGACGTCCTGTTTCGAGGTTTCGTGGCCTGTCACCGAATTCTGTGGTCGCGCTGCAACTCTTGCAGTCCAAGATCTGGAAGCGGCTTCTGGACATCGTCGATTCACCTCATCGTACAAAGAATTGCAGCAAATGGGGTATCTACTTCACTCAGGTAACCACTATAACTTGTGGTCGCAGCCGTCGAGTGCCGGCGATGCCCAGCCCCTTAGATGCCCAGCCCCTTAAAGGCACGTTGCCGGCCCGCATAGGCCTATCACGGTCCGCCGCCAGCCTGCCCCGCAAAATTGGCCACCGGCGCCGTTGATGACTGCCCGAGGCCTCCAACGCAAATGGCGGACGCGCGCGCGAGGAAGGGCCCAAGGGATCGGGCCGCTGCCGACCACAAGATATTGGGCCTACCTGAGTGAGGTAGATACCCCATCTTGCAGCATTTGTGCTCAACACGCTCTCTGGCCCGGAGGTCATTCCGGAGCGGGCTTCGGCAACGATTTAGTCTCGTGAAGTCCCGATCCAGTATTCGAGGAACCCTCTGATCGCTAACCATTCCTCCGACCGGGGGAATGGGAGTCCGAGCTTCGCTCGGATTAGACAGGCCGGGAGGCCTGTCCTACGCTACTTCTTCCGGTTCTTGGACTTAGTCTGCAACATGATGGGCGTTCCGATGAAGCCGAATTTCTTCCGCATCTGATTGACCAGATAGCGCTCGTGCGAAAAATGCAGCGCCGGACCCTTGTCGGTGAAAACGGCGAAGGCCGGCGGACGGATGGAGTGTTGGGTGATGTAGTAGATCTTGCGCTCTTCGAAGTGCAAGTTGGCCACGAAGCGGTTGAGTTCGCCGGTGGTGATGCGCCGCGAAGCCGAATCGTACACCTCGCGAATCAGCTTGAACAGCTTGCCCACTCCCACGCCATCCTTGGCCGAAAGAAACACGATGGGCGCGTACTCCAGAAACTTGAACTCGTCGCGGATCTGCTGTTCGAACTCGTTCTTCTTCTGCCCGGACTGGCCCTTCATCTCGTCCCACTTGTTGACGCAGACGATGAGCGCGCGCCCGCCTTCGTGAGCGTAGCCGGCGATGGTGGTGTCCAGCGTCACCACGCCTTCGGTTGCGTCCAACATGAGCAGCACGACATGCGCCATGCGGATGTGGCGGCGCGCCATGACGACGCTCATCTTCTCCGCCATGTCGCGGGTCTTGCCCTTGCGGCGGATACCCGCCGTGTCGATGAAAATATACTCCGTGCCCTGGTGCATCACGGCCTGGTCCACCGAATCCCGCGTGGTTCCGGCGACGGGTGAAACGATGGCCCGCTCCGCGCCGACCAGCGCGTTGAGGAGCGTCGATTTGCCCACATTAGGCCGGCCGATGATGGCCACCTTGATGCCCGCCGGGGCGGGCGGATCTTCCACCGGCGCATCGCCGCGCGCGAACCCTTCGGTGACGCGGTCCAACAGGGCGTCCACGCCGATGCCGTGCTCCGACGATATCGGGAATACATCGGCAATGCCGAGCCCGAAGAACTCGTTGGTCAGGCCGTCGCGGAGCTGCGAGTCGATCTTGTTGACCGCCACGGAGACGGGCTTACCCAGGCGCTTGAGCATCAGCGCCAGGTCGCGGTCGCTGCCGGTGATTTCGGCTCGGCCGTCCACCAGGAAGATGATGTGGTCGGCGGTTTTCAAGACGAATTCGGCCTGGCGGAGGATCTGCCCCGGGATGTACTCCTGGTCGTGCACGACGATGCCGCCGGTATCGATCAGCTCGAAGCGCCGCCCGTCGTGTTCGGCAGTCCCATGTATGCGGTCGCGCGTAATGCCGGGTTCGTCCCCGACGATGGAGCGACGTTGTCCTGTAATGCGGTTGAAAAGAGTGGACTTTCCTACGTTGGGCCTGCCCACGATGACTACCGTGGGGAGATTGGACATGATTCTTTATGATAGCAGGCGCCGGGGATCCCACCCGCTCAGTCTAATTCGTCGCCCGGCACGGGAGGGTTCCCCCGGCCAGCCCGCTTCAATATCCGCTTTGCCTTTCCGATGTCGCCACGTTCCGCGCGCTCACGAAAATACTGGCCGGTTCTGAGGGCCGACAACTTTTCGGCCACGGCTACGTTGATGAACTGGTTCAGCGCGACGCCCTCGGTTTCGGATACCCGGCGCGCCTCGTCGAGCAGCGAAACCTGCAGGCGCAATGCCACGTTACTCTTTCTCATTTCGTTGTACCTCCTGCCAGGCATCACGCGGCCGCGACACGTGGATACCGAATTCGCGGGCGGCCACGGCAAGGTGGCGCAGATTGAAAGTGACCAGCCAACCAGCCTCGCCGTTGACTGCCGTCTCCAGCACCATCTCGTCGCCGGGATTCTTCAGTCTGGGGCGCCACCGAAAGCTCATATGCACGGGGATTAGGACCTTCACGAGGGCATCGAGAACTTGATTCACCTGCTCCGCGGTCAACCCGCTCGCAGCCAGGTGCTCTGGCCGGGTTAATACAGCTTCGTACTCCAACATCAAAGGCACCGAAGCGAGCACCTCGATATCACGGTCCAGCGCACGGATGAGGAGTTGCCGGGATGCGCCGCGATCACTGCGCAGTGCCGCTACCAGCACGTCCGTGTCGAGGACCAGCCGCACGAACCCTCCGGCATAATGATATCACATGCAATAGCACCCAAACCCGGGATGCCTGTGACGTATACGATTGCCCACGGGGCCTCGTGTCCAGTGCCATCGACTGTAGACTTTCGCAACGGCCACAGTGTCCGATTGTCACGATTTGCGACCTGCAGGGGGCTGCAAACGGCTGCAAGTAGCCCAATCTGCATCACCGTGACGTTTGGCCGGGTACATGCCTGAGACGAAGGTGGCACTGCTCTGACCCTTTACGGTAAACAACCCAGAGGAAACGGCATAGGGTTTTCGATGTAAGTAAGGTTGATAAAATAGGACTTAGAAGGATAAAAGTTATGGGACCCTTGATCGCTTTTGGTAAACGTACGACGTTGTGCGTCTGCCTGCTTCAACTTAGTATTTACGCCGCATTTGCCCAACCACCGTCCTCCACCGCACGCTGCCAGGTCACCACTTCGCCCCTCCCCGTGCGAGCCGAAGGCCTGACAGAGCGTCTGGGCGATATCGTCCTGCAATGTTCCGGCGCGATTCCCGGGTCGGTGTTCAGCGGCTACTTGACCCTGTCCCTCCCGGTCAGCGTCACTAACCGGGTGGATGCCGGCAACCTGAGTCGCGACGCGGTGGTCTCTGTCGATCTGGGTAGCGGCGACGTACCCACCGGGATCGCCGGCCAGGTTTCCGGTAACAGCATCAGTTTCAATGGGATCTCCTACACGGCACCCCCCAGCGGCAATATCAACCTCAGGATCTCTAACGTGCGCGCCGCCATGAACCAACTGGGGCTTACTTCCGCGGTCGCAGCCCCGGTCACGGTCTCTCTCTCCACGCAATTGGCGGTAAATCAATCGCAGCTTGTCGTCGCCTACTCGCAGGCAGGCTTGTTCTCTAGCATGTCCGATACCGGAATCTCCTGCTACGGATCGCCCGTCCCCGACACCCTCGATCTCCCCCACCTCTTCGCCGCGGGAACGGCGTTCGCTTCCACCCGGGTAACCGAAGGCTTCGCCACCGCCTTCGAAGCCCGCACCGCGGGACTCGATACCGGCACGCGATTCCTGGTGAAGTACACCGGCTTCCCCTCCACCACGCACCTCTTTATCCCTGATGCCGTGGCCGGTTCGGACGCCCTCGAACCCACCGCGGGCGGCGACCTGAACCTGCCGCGGGCCGTCGGCCAGTACATGCCCGG
>JANYJN010000565.1 GCA_025358475.1 Candidatus Solibacter sp. | reverse complement strand
CCTATCGCGCGCTCGATTCTGTATCTCGGTTGCTCACCGCCGTCTCTGCATCACAAGCCGACGATGTTGAGAAAATGAAAATGGAGCTCCTGCGCGTACGGTTTGACGAGCAGGTGCGTACCGAAAAGCGCAAGACGGTCGGGACCGCAATCGAAAGCCAGGCTAGCAGCGGTCTGACGCCCTGGCGCGAGGTGGTGAGCCCGCACAAGGACGTGGCGAGCGGACGCTATCAGCAGGCCGAGTTCGCCGCCGATCTGTGGCAGGTCTATCTGGGCGAGGGCTCGGACGAATACAAAGATCCCGTCGAGTTTTATCGCCGGACGTTTATCACGGAAGGCTTGCAGAAGTTGCTGGCCAACGCACTGCAACGGCTGGCCGGAAATGGCGGCGACCCGGTGGTGGAGTTGCAGACCAACTTCGGCGGCGGCAAGACGCACTCAATGCTCGCTCTGTGGCATCTGTTTGCCGGCGTGCCCGCGGGACAACTTCCAGGACTGGAGACAGTGACGCAGTTGGCGGGAGTTTCCCAACCACCAAAGGTGCGGCGTGCCGTTCTTGTCGGCAATCGGATGTCCCCGGCCGATGTCCACACGAAGCCCGACGGAACGGTGGTCCGCACGCTATGGGGCGAACTGGCGTGGCAACTGGGCGGCAAGGAGGGCTACGCGATGGTGCGCAGCTCGGATGAGAAATCAGTTAGTCCGGGCGACTCGCTGCGCCTGCTCTTCAATAAATATTCGCCGTGCCTGATCCTGATCGATGAGTGGGTGGCCTATGCGCGGCAGCTCTACAACAAGTCCGACCTACCCGCCGGCGATTTCGACGCGCACTTTACTTTCGCGCAGACCCTGAGCGAATCGGCGAAGCTGGCGGATAAGACTCTGCTGGTGGTGAGTATTCCGGCATCGCAGAATGAGATCGGCGGCGACGGCGGTATGGCGGCGCTGGATCGCCTGAAAAACGTCCTCGAACGGGTGGAGACGTCATGGCGTGCTGCGAGCGCGGAAGAGGGCTTTGAGATCGTCCGGCGGCGGTTGTTCCAGCCGATCACCGATCCCGAATTGTTTACCGCGCGGGATGCGGTGGTCAAGGCGTTCGCGGACGAGTATCGCAAGTTCGCCCAGGAGTTTCCCTCCGAGGCCGGCAAAGCCGAGTACGAGCGCCGGATGAAGGCGGCGTATCCGATCCACCCGGAGTTATTCGACCGGCTGTACAACGACTGGTCGACTCTGGATAAGTTCCAGCGGACCCGCGGCGTGCTGCGTCTGATGTCGGCGGTGATTCATGCGCTATGGGAGCGTGAGGACAAGGGGCTGATAATCCTCCCGGCCAGCGTGCCGGTGGACGCGCCCGCCGTCCAGAGCGAACTGACGCGTTACTTGCCGCCGGTCTGGGACCCGATTATCGAGAAAGATATCGACGGGCCGAATTCGCTGCCATTGAGGATTGACCGCGAGAACCCGATGCTGGGTCGGTATTCGGCGGCTCGCCGGGTGGCGCGCACCCTCTACCTGGGTTCCGCCCCGACGCAGGATGCCACAAAGAAAGGCCTGGAAGACCGCCAGATCAAGCTGGGCTGCGTCCAACCGGGTGAGACATCCGGGACCTTTGGCGATGCGTTGCGGAAGCTGGCCGACCAGGCGACGTACCTCTACGTGGACGGGAGCCGCTACTGGTATGCCACGCAGCCCAGTGTAAACCGGCTGGCCGAGGAACGCGCCGAGCGGTATCACCCGGAGGACGTGACGGAAGAGATCCGGCGGCGGCTGGCGGAAGAGGCGAAGCACCGTGGGGACTTCGCCAAGGTTCATTCGTGCCCGGCTGGTTCCAGTGATGTAGTTGATGAGCCCGAAGCAAAGCTGGTGATTCTGAGCCCGGATTATGCGCACAGCGCCAGGGCCGAGACAAGCGCGGGCCGGGTATCGGCCGCGGAGATCCTAAATCGTGGATCGGCGGGCCGGAATTGCGGCAACATGCTGGTCTTCCTAGCGGCCGACAAGACTCGTCTGGTTGACCTCGACAAGGCGGTGCGGTCCTATATGGCTTGGAAGTCAATTGAGGAGGAAAAAGAACCCCTGAACCTTGACAGGTTTCAGACCGTTCAAGTGGAGGATCGGTTAACGAAATCTGATAAGGCGATAAAAGGGAGAATCCCCGAGACGTACGTCTGGCTCCTCGTGCCCGGCCAGAAGCGGCCGGAGCCTGGTCAGGCATTTCCTGCGGTCGCGTGGCAAGAATTCAGGCTTCAGGGGCAGGAGTGGCTGGCGGAGCGGGCGTCGAAGAAGCTGAAGAACGATGGGCTGCTGATCACCAGTTTGGCTGGCGCGGTGCTGCGGTTTGAAATCGACCAGGTGCCACTGTGGCGCGGGAACCACGTCGGCGTGAAGCTGTTGGCCGATGACTTCGCAAAGTACCTCTACCTGCCACGTGTCAAGAACTCCCAAGTGCTTCTGGACGCGATCCAGGACGGAGTGGGTCGGCTCACCTGGGCGCAAGACACTTTCGCCTACGCGGACTACTACGACGCCACCGCCGACCGGTACCGTGGCCTCGAGGCCGGGCGCCGCCCGACTGTTCAGATGAACGCAAACAGCGTGGTCGTGAAGCCAGACGTTGCCGCGGCCCAGATCGAAAAGGACTCCGCACCGCCACCGACTAGGGGGACAGATTCCGGCACTGGTGAAGGCGCTGGAACCGGGGTTGGCACAGGAGGCGGCGGTACTATTGGAACGGGTGGAGAGACCGGCAAGGATACCGCAACCGGCGCCACGAAACCGAAGGCGCCAG
>JANYJN010000523.1 GCA_025358475.1 Candidatus Solibacter sp. | reverse complement strand
CTGGCGCGATGGCGGACGCGGCCGGTGCGCAAAGCGGCATGGCCCGCCACCGTATCCGTGATCCTGCCGGTCTATAACGGCGAACGCTGGATGGCCGCCAAACTGGAATCCATCCTGGCCCTGAACTACCCTGCCGAGCTGGTGGAAATCCTGGTCGTATCGGACGGCTCCACCGACGCCACGGCAAGCATCGTCGGCGGTTTCATGGGCCGGGCGAAAATCGAATTCCTTGCCGTGCCCAAGCGAGGAAAGGCGGCTGCCTTGAACGCTGCCATGGCAAGAGCCAGCGGCGAAATCCTGTTCTTTACCGACGTGCGCCAGCAGCTTCAACCCGATAGCCTGGCCAATCTCATCGCCTGTTTCGCCGATCCTCAGGTCGGCGTGGCCAGCGGGGAACTGGTGATCCGCGCCGGCGCCGGCCTGGAAGAGGCGAGCGTGGGGTTGTACTGGAAATACGAGAAGTGGATCCGCAAGCAACTAAGCCGCCTGGATTCGGTACTGGGCGCCACCGGCTGCATCTATGCCATGCGCCGCCACCTGGCATCTCCCCTGCCCGAAGGCACCCTGAATGACGACATGTACCTGCCGCTGGGCGCGTTTTTCCGCGGGCTTCGCGTGGTCCTGGACGATTCGGCGCTCGCCTTCGATTACCCCACGCCACTAGCCAGCGAGTTCCGCCGCAAGGTACGCACACTGGCCGGGGTCTACCAGATCGTGGGGTTCTATCCGGCACTGCTGGGCCCCCGCAACCGCATGTGGATCCACTTCGTTTCGCACAAACTTGCCCGGCTTCTCATGCCCTGGGCGATGATTGCGGCCGCCGTGGCCTCCTTTGGCCTGCCCGCGCCTTGGAACGTCTGGGCCATCGGCGCGCAGGCCGCAGCCTACATCCTGGCGCTGCTGGACGTATGGCTGCCGGCCAGCTTTCCCCTCAAGCGTTTGACTTCCCCCGTTCGCACGTTTGCAGTGTTGATGACGGCGTCGCTGTGCGCGCTGGCGATTCTCTTCGTTCCGCCACGCATGCTCTGGAAGGAGACTCGCGTCAGCGCCCAACCGGGGGATCGCCCGGGGCCGGAATCGGGCACGGCGTAGGATCCGCCCACGCATCAGGGTCCCCGTGCCAGCCTTGGTCAACTTGACAGGCCGGAAACCGACGCGTCAGACTTGCATTGAGGCGTCCGGGCCGGATACCGTACGCAGTGCGGAGGAGGATATTTTGAATTTCGTCCGAGTGATCGCAGCTCTTGCATCGATTAGCCCACTGTTGGCGCAGTACGGAGGGCCCGCCATCCTGGCTCGCGGTCAGTCGCCTGCCGCCATGGAAGCTACCCAAATCGATTTTCGACCGTTTGCTTCGGTGACCGGGAGCTACACTGCGGGGTTGAACGGCGTATCGGTAGGCGCCAATGGCGCCCCCGTCGATGACGCCAGTTTCGGCGTCATGCTCGGCTTCGGGGTCAGCGGCTTCCATTCCTGGAAACACACCAGACTCGGGCTGAATTATTTCGGCAGCTTTTCGCACTATGCCAAATCCTTTTACGACGGCGTCAGCTCACAGAGTTTTCAGCTCAGCCTCACTCACCAGCTGAGCCGGCACGCGGTGCTCTCCCTCAACGGCAGCGCCGTCCTCTACGGATCGAACCGCGCTTCCCCATCCCTGCCGCAGACCCTCGAGTTCGACCCTGCCACCACCTACGTGCCCACCAACGATTTCTTCGACAACCGTACGTTCTCCCTGAGTGCCCAACCCAGCCTGGCGATTCAACTGTCCCGGCGGCTCTCCTTTGTTGTGGGAGGCGACGGATTCTTGACGCGACGCCGGTCCAGCGCTCTTTTCGGGGCGAAAGGCATCGGCGCGCACGGCGATATCCAGTACCGGGCGAGCCGCAACTCTACGGTGGGCGCGATGTACTCGTTTATACACTATTCGTTCACGGGTATCTACGGCACCACCGACGCGCATACCGTGGGCGGCACCTATTCCAGGATTCTCTCGCGTTCCACTCAGTTTTCGGCAACCGCCGGTATATCCAGATATGAGAACATTTTCGTGGTGACCGTCCCCATCGACCCGGCGATCGCCGCGGTAATCGGAATCTCTTTCGCCCAGCGTGTGTCTTACCAGCCGAACATCACCCCGAACCTAAACGCCCGGCTGTCCAAGACCGTGCCCCGGGGAACGCTCTTCCTCCACGCCTCGCACGGAATCAACCCCGGGAACGGGCTGTTCCTGACTTCGACCTCAACCAACGCCGGCGGCGGGTATAACTACACGGGTTTACGCCACTGGTCGATTTCGGCCGGAGCCAACTACAACAACTCCACCTCCCAGGGTAATGTGGTGGGGCAATACGGCGGTTATTCGGCCAACTTGAGTGCCAGCCGCCAAGTGGCGCCCATGACTCACGGCGTCTTCAGCTTCGACGTTCGCAAGTACGACAGCGCCGATTTCAAGAACTACAACAAGTGGTCCTACAGCGTGAATCTCGGGCTGAGCTTTACACCCGGCGATATCCCGGTCCGCCTCTGGTAGAGGCGCGTCACCCCAGCAGTTCCTCGTAGAACCGGGCCACCGCCCGGATATTCTCCTGCCCGTCTCCGTCCGGCGGCCGCCGCGCCCGCTCGCCGGACAACAACTCGCACACCGCATCGCGCAGCCGTCCGGCATCGGATGCCGGGACCAGGTGAACTCCCTCGGGGCGCATCCCGTTATCGGTGGCAATCACCGGCGTCCCGATGTACAGCGCTTCGCGCACGGAAACCGAATCGCCATCGTACAGCGTCGTGCGCAGCAGCAGGTCGCATTCCAGCGTGGCGCGTAGCGTCACCGCATGCGGCATGTCGCCATACAGCAACACGTGGTCGCGATACGGCGTGCCCGCAATCCGCGCCCGCAGCGCTTCCTCCAGGCTGCCGGCACCCACTATGATGAGCCCGGCGCGCGGGTAGCGCTCCAGAATCCCCGCCATCGCATCGATCTGCATCGCAAAATCGTATTCCGGTTCCAGCAGTCCGACCGTCAGCAGCGCGGGACTGTGCGCGCTCAGGAACGCCGCGAGGAGCGCGGGGAGCGGCAGCGAGCGGTCCGGCGGCTCTACGG
>JANYJN010000400.1 GCA_025358475.1 Candidatus Solibacter sp. | reverse complement strand
GGGTCTTGGCCGGGTCGAGGCGCTCTCCTCGGGGCTGGCTATCCAGCCACCGCGACACGCGATCCACGGCGCCGGCGCCGCCCGCGATCACTTGGAGCAGGTCGTCGAAGCCCGCGCCTTTGAGACCGATCGCGTCACCGCCGTGGAGCACGCCGGGTTCGTCCCAGCCATCACGTTGCAGAGTAAGAAATTGCACCTGAATCCTCCATGTCGAAATTGGCGCGTTGTATATTGAGTCTAACTCCTATGAATGCACTCTGACGGGCACGGCCCAAAGTAAACACGATTCGAGGAAACTATGACGAAGAGTAATGACCACTCAACGGTTTTAGCTGGCAGTGCCGCCCACGGCCGGCGTTTTTTCTTCAAGCGAGCCGCCGGGGCGCTGGCCGCCGGATTCCTGGTGGACGAAACGCTGGAGGCGCTTCCACAAAACACCAACACCAATTCCAAGCCGAGCGAGCTGCGCATCACCGACATGCGGATGATCGTCATGCGGGGAGTGCCCATGACATCCCCCATCATCCGGATCGATACCAACCAAGGCATCTACGGCCTGGGCGAAGTGCGCGATGGCGCCAGCAAGAATTACGCCCTGGAGCTGAAGAGCCGGATCCTCAATGAGAACCCCTGCAACATCGACAAAGTCTTCCGCAAGATCAAGCAGTTCGGCGGTCACGCGCGGCAGGGCGGCGGCGTCAGCGGGGTGGAAGTGGCGCTGTGGGACCTGGCGGGCAAGGCGTACAACGTTCCCATCTACCAGATGTTGGGCGGCAAGTTTCGCGACCGTATCCGGATCTACTGCGACACCACGGAATCGCACGATCCCAAAGTTTTCGGCCAGCGCCTGAAGGAGCGCAGGGAGCAAGGCTTTACCTGGCTCAAAATGGACCTGGGGATCGACCTGGCCACCGGGACGCCCGGCACGGTCACGCGGCCCGAGGGGATTCAGGCACAGTACGGCGGCCGGCCGATGGAACATATGTTCATGGCGACCGAGCTCACCGAGAAGGGTCTGGCCATGATGGCCGAATACGTCGCATCCATCCGCGAGGTGGTGGGCATGGACATTCCGCTCTCCGCCGATCATTTCGGCCCCCTGAGCGTCAACAGTTGCATCCGGCTGGGCAAGGCGCTGACCAGGTACAACCTCTCGTGGCTCGAGGATATGATCCCCTGGCAGGAGACGGAACTGTTGAAGAAGATTGCCGACGCCGTCGATATTCCTATCCTCACGGGGGAAGACATTTACCTGAAAGAGCCGTTCGAGGTGCTGTGCAAGAACCATGCGGTGGACATCATTCACCCGGACCTGCTGACCTCCGGCGGTATTCTGGAAACCAAGAAGATCGGCGACATGGCGCAGTCGTATGGCGTTCCCATGGCGTTGCACTGCGCGCACACGCCCATCGGGGCACTGGCATGCGTGCACGCGGCGGCGGCGACGGAGAACTTCCTGGTGCTTGAGAATCACGCGGTGGACGTGCCCTTTTGGAGCGACCTGGTGGACGGCATCGAAAAGCCCATCGTCAACAAGGGCTACATCACCGTGCCGGACAAGCCGGGCCTCGGCATCACCCTCAACGAAGCGGCCTGCAAACAACACCTGGCCGAGCCGGGATGGTTCGAGCCGACCGACCAGTGGAACAACATCGGGCGGCCGAACGATCGCCTCTGGAGTTGACGCCGATTGTCCGTCCCACTTCGGTAGACTAGGGAGCATGCTGCGCAAGCTTCTGGCTTTGGCCTGGCTGCTTCCCTTTCCGCTTCATGGCGGGACGGCCGCCGATATCGCCCGCGCGGTTCGCGAGAACAGCTTCGACCGCGACCAGTGCTATCGCGTGCGCGACCTCACTGTCGTCAAGGAAGACATACGGGTCTATCTGACCGACGGATACCTGATCTTCAGCAAGCCAGTGGCGGGGCGCCGTACGGCGGCGGTTTTCTCCACCGACGTGACTGGCGGCGACGGCGAGGTGATCCTGTTGCCACCAGACCGCGCCGAGCGCCGTTCGCTGGCCGCCTTTGCGGACACGCCGAATCTGGATGAACACATTCGCGCCGCCGTGCTGCTCTTCACCGGCGACATCTACGACCGGCTGATGAGCCAGATCGCCGCCAACCCGGCCAATCGCAAGGCCCCGGAGATGGCGCCGGTGCTGGACGAACAGTGGGGCCCGGTGCTGCGCAACCTGGGCGCGAGCTATCAGGTACGGCTGACGCTCGATCTGCTGGCGGGACCGGCGCACGCCGACCACCTGTTCGCCGGCGTGTTCCGCGGCGCCACTCTGGGCACCTTCGATCTGGTCTACGACCCGGACAACATCGAGCAGATACTGGCCGGGCAGCTCAACACCCGGAACAACCGCCTGTTCTTCGACGTCTGGAGCAGTTTCCCCGCGCGATCCGCGCGCCAGAACCCCACACCGCTGGTGCGCGATCCGCAACTGGGCGACTACCGGATCGATGCCACCGTGGCGCCGGACCTCACCTTGAACGTGATCTCGCACATCAAGGTGAAAGTGAAGGCGGCGTCGCTTGCCGTGGCGCCGTTCGAGATTGCGCGCGAGATGTCGGTGACGGAGGTGCGCGTGGATGGGGTGCCCGCCGAAGTGCTGCAAGCCGAAAGCGCGCGCGTCAATCTGGTGCGTGGCGGCAACGACCTCTTCTTGGTAGTGCCGGTGGAACCGTTGCGCGCCGGGCGCGAGTACGAGTTCGAGTTTCACCATTCCGGCAAGGTGATTCACGAGGCCGGCGACCACGTCTACTACGTCAGTTCCCGCGGCAACTGGTATCCCGCCAACGGGCACCACTTTTCCAACTACGACCTCACCTTCCGCTTCCCACGCGACCTGGATCTGGTCAGCGTGGGCGACACGGTGGAGGATCGGACCGAAGGCGACACGCGCGTGGTACGCCGCCGCACCAGCGCGCCGGTGCGCTTCGCCGGGTTTAATCTGGGCGATTTCGTGCACGCCAAAGTCGAGCGCGGAGGCTACGTGGTGGACGTGTGCGCCAACCGCAAGCTGGAACCTTCGCTGCAACCGCACGCTGCCGTCATGTCCCCGCCGGTGTTGTCGCCGGGCGCCGGCATATCGCGCCGCCGGCCGGACCTGGAGCTGTCGTATCCGGTCCAGCCGCCCACGCCGGACCCGCTTGAGCACCTGCAAAAGCTGGCCGGCGAAGTGGCGTCCGCTATGGAATTCATGACTTCGCGGTTCGGACCGCCGGCATTGCCGCATCTAACCGTCTCACCGATCCCCGGCACTTTCGGCCAGGGTTTTCCGGGGCTGATCTACCTTTCCACGCTGGTCTATTTGAAAGCCGTTCCGGGCACCCGAATCGGCAACGCCGGCGCTTCGACCGAGCTGTTTTTCCAGGACGTCATGCAGGCGCATGAAACGGCCCACCAGTGGTGGGGCAACCGCGTCACGCCGGCCACTTATCGCGACAACTGGTTGATGGAGGCTCTCGCCAACTACTCCGCCTTGCTGTACCTGGAAAAGCGCCGCGGCACGCGCAGCCTGGAAATCATGCTGATTAATTATCGCGACTCCCTCCTGGCCAGGAATGAAGCCGGCCAGATGGTGGATTCCGCCGGCCCGATCGTGCTCGGCACGCGCCTGGAAAGTTCCCAGGAACCGCGCGCCTGGCGCACCATCACCTACAGCAAGGGGAGTTGGATTATGCAAATGCTGCGCGGCCGCTTGGGCGACGAGCGCTTCCTCGCGCTATTGGCCGAGATCAGCAAGCGCTACGACCGCAAAGATATCACCACCGAAGAGTTCCGCCTGCTGGCCGCGGAGTATCTTCCGGCAAAAACCGACGACCCAAAACTGGAGAGCTTCTTCGAACAATGGGTCTACGGCACGGGCATCCCGGCGATGAAGCTGACC
>JANYJN010000399.1 GCA_025358475.1 Candidatus Solibacter sp. | reverse complement strand
CTCACGCCCAAACCCGCGATCACAAAGTGTTTCATCATCTCCGTGGAATCCAGTTCCATGGCGATGCGAATGTCATCCTCCACCACTTCCAGCCATTCGTTCAGGCGCGTGCGCGTCTTGCCGTACTTGGGCAGCACCAGGTAGTACTGCGTAACGTCCTGCGCGGTAACTGACGCGCGGCCGGCCAGCGGATGTCCCGCCGGCACTATAAGGCGGATCTCGTCCCGGTAGATATTCACTACCTGCAGGCGCTTCTCTTCCACCGGCAGTTGGACCAGTCCGAAATCGGCCGAGTTCTCCATCACGGCTTCCACCACTCGCGAGCCGTAGCTGCGCAGCACCTGTAATTGTACCGACTGGAATTGCTCGCGATACTCCGAAAACACTTTGGGGAGAACGTAAATACAGGTGGCCTCGTTGCCCGCGATCACGAGTTCGCCGCGAGGGTTGGTCTCCAGTTCGGCGATGACGTCCTGGACGCGGCGCCGCAGATCCAGCATCTGCTCCGCGTACCCGGCGAAAATCTTGCCCGCCGTGGTGAGCGAAATCCGGCTACCGAAACGTTCGAACAGGTCCGCGCGCAACTCCTGCTCCAGTTGCCGCACCTGCGCGCTGATCGCGGGTTGCGTGCGGTAACAGGTCTGGGCGGCTTTGGAGAAACTCTTCAGCCGGACGATTTCCAGAAACGTGTGGAGCTGATCGAAGTCCATAATTTACCGGATTCCCGCTCGCGACCCGGCTGCCGCGCCAGGGGCGCCCCGCCGCCCCGCCTAGGGCTTAATCAAATCTCAAATCGGTGGCATAGAAAAGTCCGATTTCCCATGCGCCGCGGTATTTGTAACCTATTATAACAAGGGGTCCGGGTGGTGCGGATCCCATAATGGGGTTGGCGAAAGCGCAGTTGTCTGGTGTTCGTAGACGGGTGGCTCCGGCACCGCGCGGCGGCTCCAGACTGCTAGAATTTACGCAATGCGCTTCCTGCTGCTGTTCGTCCTGGGCTATTGTCTTCATGCGCAAACCGGCGAAAATGTTCTCCTGGTAGTCAACAAGAACGTCCCGCTTTCCCGCCAGATCGCCGACTACTACCGCCCCCGCCGCTCCATCCCGGCGAAGAACGTCTGCACCCTCGATACCACCGGTGAGGAAGAGATCCAATGGAGCGTCTACGAAGAGCGGATCGAACGCCCCATCGGCGATTGTCTGAAGAACGCCGGTCTGGTGGACAAGGTTCTCTACATCGTCACCACGATGGGAGTTCCGCTCAAGGTAGATGGTCCCGGAGCGCGCCAACTTTCGGAGCGCGCCTCGGTGGACAGCGAGCTGGCGCTGCTTTACTCCAAGCTCAAGGGCACGCGGTATTCGCGCATGGGAGGCGTCCCCAATCCCTTCTTCATGCGGCGCGATTCGCCGTTCCGGCATCCCGCCTTCCCCATTTACCTGGTCACCCGCCTGGCCGCCTACGATCTGGCCGACGTCAAGGCGATGATCGATCGCTCGCTCCAGGCGCGCAATCGCGGCAAGTTCGTGATCGACCTGCAATCGGAAAAAGACGAACCGGGCAACGACTGGCTGCGCACTGCCGCCATGCTGCTGCCCGCCGGCCGTGTGGTGCTGGACGAAACCACCCGCCCGCTCTACAACCAAGCCGGCGTTATCGGCTACGCCAGTTGGGGCTCCAACGACGATCACCGCACCCAGCGGCTGCTCCACTTCGGGTGGCTGCCCGGAGCCATCGCCGCCGAATTCGTCTCCACCAGCGCGCGCACCTTCCAGCGTCCGCCGGACGCCTGGGCGCCGAACGACAACTGGGCGGACAAGTCCCGCTATTTCGCGGGGAGCCCACAGGGGCTGGTCGCCGACCTCATCCACGAGGGCGCCACCGGAGCCAGCGGCAACACTTACGAGCCCTTCCTCAACGCATGTGTTCGTCCCGACTACCTGCTGCCCGCGTATCAGCAGGGGCGCAACCTGGCCGAGTCGTACTACCTTTCCCTGGTCTACCTGAGCTGGCAAAGCGTCATCGTGGGCGACCCGCTGTGCGCCTTGAAGCCGTAGGCACTCAGGGGTGCTGTGGGGCAGGCTGGAAGGGGTATTTCTCCGGGTCCGGCGAGTTGGCAACCAGGCTGCCAGCCTGCCTTACGTCACGCCAGCGATTCCACTTTTATGTGGCACCCGAAATGTGCCACGCTCCCGACCCGGAGAGTTACCCCGGCCGCGGCTCGGATTGGATGCCCGCGTGGTAGGAGCTGCGCACCAGCGGGCCGGACTCCACGTGCGCGAAGCCCATTTCCAGCCCGGCGATGCGCAATTCCTCGAATTCGAGCGGTGTCGCGTAGCGCACAATCGGTAGATGCTTGGGCGAAGGCCGCAGGTACTGTCCCAGAGTCAGGATGGCCACCTGATGAGCGCGCAGATCGCGCATCACCTGGAGCACCTCCTCCACCGTCTCCCCCAGGCCGAGCATCAGGCCGGATTTCGTCGGCGTCCGGGGCTGCACACGCCGGGCGTGTTCAAGCACTTCCAGAGAGCGCTCGTAGCGCGCCCCCAGACGCACCTGGCGGTACAGCCTGGGCACGGTTTCGGTGTTGTGATTGAGCACGTCCGGGCGCGCCTCCATCACCGTCTCCACGGCCTGCCCCAACGTCGGCGAGTGCTGGAACCACCGCATCGCCACCTTCATGATGCTGGGCAACGTGTGTACCCGCCGCTGCGGGTTCTGCGCGGTGCAAAAAGGCGCGCCCCTGCCGGTGGATTACGACGAGCCCACGCGCATCGCCGAGGCGGTCTCGCTCATGGGGCTGAAGTTCGCCGTCGTCACCAGCGTCAACCGGGACGACCGGCCGGACGGCGGCGCGGAGTTGTTCGCCATGGTGATCCGCGCCATCCGGGAGCGCGTGCCCCTCTGTGGCGTCGAAGTGCTGATTCCGGATTTCCAGGGCAACCTGCAGGCCGTGGAGACGGTGATGGAGGCGCGCCCGGACGTGCTCAATCACAACACCGAAACCGTGCCCAGGCTGTACCGCCAGGTGCGTCTGGG
>JANYJN010000384.1 GCA_025358475.1 Candidatus Solibacter sp. | reverse complement strand
CATCAACACCTGCTGAGGCCTGCCTCTTTATGCTCTATAGCCAAGCTGGGGGCAGGAGAATAGGCTGGACCGGCCTATGTTGGCGTCGAGTCGTTTTCCGTCGCTAAGCGGGATCGCGGTTTTCAATCGCAGTTTTCAATTGATGCGGCGCAGTCCGCCGCGGGCGTAACCCGAGGGCCGCCAAGGCTAGGAGGATTTCCGGGGGCGGCTTTTCGATGCGCTCTTCTTTTTCAAGTTGCAGCGCGCGCCTAGCTTCGCCTTTCGACCGGAGCAGCATCTCCGCGGGATTCTGGTCAACAAACGACGCGCAGATGTAATAGACGTCAGCGAGGCTGGCGTGGGGGAGAGCGTATTGCGAGTCTCGCGTGGCGGCTTCGCCGAAGATCGAGGCGGCGCTTTCCAGGTCGGCTGGGGTGGGGAACCCGGGGCGGGAGATAGAGCATGTTGGATCACCCCGGAAGGCTAATGTACTTCTGCTTGATCTCAAAATTTGCCCCGGCATCCGATCGCTTTTCGACGGAGGCGGGGTGCCGAGCTTACGTGGTCGGCCTCCGCTGGCCGAAGGGTTGATCTAACCTGTTCGGCGATGACGGTGAGACCGGACCGGATGAACGGTACATCGCTTCGACGGTCCAATTGTGCCTGCCCGCCTACCCCGGTTGGCGCCCTCCGTGCCGAGCACCCTGCCCGCCTAACATGGGCGCCCGGCAGGAATCTCTGCGGACGATCTGCGTAGGTATGCTGATCTCCCGGGCTGGCAGGTGCGGTGTCATCAGCCGGCTGACGGCCAACTCCGCCAGATGATAGCCGATTTCCTCGGGGAAGGATCGAATCGTCGTCAGCGCCGGATGCAAAATGGCACCCTCGGTATCATTAACGCCAACGACGCTGATATCCTCCGGAACATCCAGGTTCAGTTCGCGCAGTGCGCGATAGACTCCCTCCGCAGTCGCGTCACTCGATGCGAAAATCGCCGTCATCGGCTCGCGCCGCGAGAGAAGTTGGCGCGTGGTAAGGTATCCGGCCTGGCGCTCGTCGGAATGCAGGCCGCTGACGCAGGCCTCAAGTCCGTGCTCCTCCATCACCTCGCGATAGCCGGAGGCTGTCCGCGCCACCCAGGGCAATTGATCGTTACCGACAAAGCGGATATGCGTGTGCCCCAGCCGGATCAGATACCGCGTCATTTCCCGAGCGCCTTCCACGTCGTCCATGTACACGACATCGCAGCTCCCAGCGGGCAGATCGCCAATCAGGTTGTTTCCGAAAATAGTGACCGCCAGACCGTGCCGTTGCAGTGCTTCGATCAGATCCCGCGTGTTGCTCCCGCCCACGATTACCGCCCGTACCACGTCGCGCCGCGTCAGGATGCTCGGCAATTGCATGTTCTTCGCCGGAGTGTTGACAGTATAGCGGAACGACTGAAAAGCCAACTCCCATCCGTGCTCAACGCAGAAGCCCTCCGCCCCTAAGAAGATCCGCGAATGGATAGGATGTAGCAACTCGCGGTTGCACAGCAGGAAAGAAATGACGCGCGATCGGGTGCCCGCGCCCAACGTGACGGACAGACGTTCGGCGGCCGCCCGAACCTTGATCTGAATCTCCTCACGGACCTGAGCTCGTCCGGAGGCAACGCGGGAAACCGTGGCCAAACTTACCCCCGCGAGGCGTGCGACGTCACGAAAACTGCTTCCGCGCTCCTTGTTGGGCACTGTATGAACTCTTTATATCATACTGGAGAAACACTCTTGAAACGTTTCTTTAAAAACGGTGAACACGACGATTTTAGAGACGAACCGTACGTTGACGATGTCCCAGACGTCGTGGAAGATGGTGATTGGAGTAATCCTATGATTTCAAAAGCGATATTGAGATTTTTTCTTCTTGCGTGGGTGTTGACTTTGGCGACGACGGCCGCGTTCGCGCAACGTAGCGCCGGGACTCTTTCAGGAACCGTTCTCGATCCATCGGGGGCGTCGATCCCTAATGCGAAGGTCACCGCGACGTTAGTCCAAACGCAGCAATCGAACACCGCGGAAACGAACGCCAGCGGCTTTTTCGTGATCCCCAATCTTGCGCCGGGATCCTACCGCCTGCAGGTAGAGCGTAATGGTTTTCAGACGTTCGTTCAAACCGGCATCGTGCTGCAGGTGGATCAGTCGGCCTCGCTGACCGCCACACTGCACGTCGGAGACCTTAGTGAGGTACTCCAGGTGACAGGCGACGTTCCGCAGGTCGAGGTCAGGTCGCAGACCCTGACGACGGTCATCGCATCGCAAAACATCAAGGAGTTACCACTCAACGGCCGCAATGTGCTGCAGTTGCTCACACTCAGTCCGGACGTCAGCATGGTACCGTCCGGAGGCAATTATTCGCAGTCCGCCAGCCGTCCGGAGGCGACTTCTCTTCGCGTATCTGTCAGCGGCGGCCACGCCAACTCGGCCGCTGTCTATCTGGATGGAGGCGCCAACGAAGACCCCTACACGCAGGTGCCGAACGTCCTTCCCAACCCGGATGCGATTCAGGAATTCAGCTTTCAGACCAGTACCTATAGCGCCAAGTTCGGAGGCCGCGGCGGCGGCATCGTCAACGCGGTGACCCGGGCCGGAACCAACGATTTTCATGGAACGGCGTTCGAGTTTTTACGCAACCATAACGTCAACGCGCGCAATTTCTTTGCGCTCCGCGACGACGGACTCAAGCGGAACCAATACGGGTTTACAGGAGGGGGACCTGTGATCCGGAACAAGACGTTTTTCTTTGTTTCCTGGCAAGGGACGAACATCCGGTCGGTCCCCAGCTCGTATTCCAATATCACGCCGACGGCGTTGCAGCGCGCGGGCGATTTCTCGGCGCTCTCCTTCCAGTTAAAGGATCCCGACACTAACCTGCCCTTCCCGGGTAATCAGATCCCTGTTTCGCGTTTCGATCCCGTTGCGATAAACCTGCTAAAACTGGTCCCCGTAGGCGCTCCTGGAACGGGTCTCGTGTATTACGCCAAGCGCACGGAACAGAACGACAGCCAGTGGCTGGGACGTTTCGATCACTCGTTCAGCGACCGCTTCAGGATCTTCGGGCGCTACTTGTGGGATACCCTCGACCAGCCCAATACCAGCAGCGCTCAGAATATATTGACGGTCTGGTGCGGCACAGCCTGCGGCTACGGCTTGAACTGGGCTAGCCAGAGCGCCGTGGCGAATGGCACTTATGTTGTGAATTCGAATTTCATTGGCAACTTTGTGGCATCTATTAGCCGCATCAACATGCACCGCACCGGTCCGGACCTGCCGAGTTGGACGTCGCTCGGTACTAACATCCTCGATCTGGTGCCCGGCGACGCGGGGTCCCTGGATCTGACGGTCACGGGCGGGCTGCGCCTGACATACGGTGCGAAATACCGCGTTCCGCGCGACCAGTACAACCTCAACACGAACTGGACTTACATCCATCAGAGCCACACGCTCGAATTCGGCGCGGAAATCATCCGCGAACACAACATCATCGACCAGGATTTCCTATCGGGCGGATCGTTCGCCTTCGGCGGGCAGCGTTCCGGCAATAACACCGTGGATCTGCTGCTTGGACGGCCGAGCTCGTTCACGCAGAATGCCCCCATCTACGATTCGCTGCGCCACGATATCCCGGCTTTGTACCTGAACGACACCTGGAAAGCGACCCGCCGCTTGACGCTGAATCTAGGCGTCCGTTGGAGCGGCTGGCAGCCGTGGCGGGAGGGCCGCAATCAGGTAAAGGTGTTCGATGCCGCCGCGTATGCCGCCGGTACACACTCCCAGCGATTCCCGAATCTACCGCCCGGCGTGTTCGTGCCTGGAGATCCCGGCGTGCCCCAGCACGGCATCGAGTCGCACTACGCGATCTTCGACCCTCGCGTGGGGCTGGCTTTCGACGCCTTCGGCAACGGCAAGACCAGCATCCGGGCCGGCTACGGTCTCTACCACGATCAGATGACGGCAAACACCTACAACGGCCAGCTCACCTCGCCGCCGTTCAATTTCGGCGTCGCTATCAACGTGCCGTCCAGCCTTAGCGACCCTTATAAGGGATACGTCAACCCCTTCCCGGCGCCCAATCCCATTCCGTCGAACCAGACGTTCCCCACCCCGTTTACGCTCGGCGCGTTCGCCCCTTCCGGCTTCACCTATCCCACCACGCAGCAATGGAACTTCACGATTGAACAACAGTTGCCCGCACAAGTGCTGTTGCGGTTGGCTTACGCGGGATCGGAATCTTACCACTTGCTCGCTGGACTGGAAGGCAACGCCGCAGTCTACATCCCCGGCGCCTCGACCCTTTCAAACACCAACCAGAGGCGTCCCATGACAGCCTTCACCAGTATGCAACTCGCCCAAAGCCCCGGGACGTCGAGCTACAACTCGCTGGTTTTCCAGGTGGAAAAGCGCGCTTCGCATGGCCTAACGTTTCTCACGGGATTCCGCTGGTCCAAGTCGCTCGATGAGGCGTCGGACTCCGTATTCAACGGCGACACCTACAGCATGCCTTACCCTGCGGCCGATCGCGGTCTCTCCGACTTCGACGTTGCCAAGCAGTGGATCGCATCGGTCGTCTGGGATATCCCGGCTCCGCACGCGCTCGGATTCCTGGGCAAGCATGTGCTTGGCGGATGGCGCGCCAACACCATCGTCACCGTCCGCGACGGTTTTCCGCTTAACGTGCTTTCGGGCGTAGACAACAACTTCAACGGCATCGCTGGCGACCGCGCCGACCTCGTCGGTAATCCCTACCTGCCGGACCGCCCCAAAGGCCAGCAAATCGCACAAGCGTTCAACACCAAAGCGTTTCAGCAAAATGCCGCCGGCACCAACGGCAACTTTGGCCGGAACGTACTGCGTGGCCCCGGCTTCTCGGACGTTGATTTCGCCTTGGTGCGGTCGTTCGCAATCCCGAAGGGACACTTATCCGAAGCGCCGCGCGTCGACCTCCGCGCCGAAGCGTTCAACGTCCTTAACCACACGAACCTGGGCCAGCCGAACGGCACGGTCAGCTCGTCCGTATTCGGGCGCACCACCTCGGCCTACGATCCGCGGGTTCTTCAGCTCGCACTGAAGCTCTCTTTCTGATGCATATGCAGCGCCCCAGGGACATTCAAGCGCTTAAGCTGCGCGATACCCGACTCAGCGGCTGGCACGAACGGATTGCCGGCCGCTGGAGCTACCGGCAACTGGCCGCGGATTCTGCCTGGCGAACGGGTTGGATCAGTTTCGACGCGGTGACGTGGAATCCCCGCGACGGCCGTGTTTACTGCGGCCTCAACTCGATCGACGGCGACTTGCTCTATGCCTTCGATCCGGCCAACCAGGAATTCGAGTGCCTCGGCACCCAGACGTGGGCCGACGCCTTCGATGCCAAGATCCATCGAACCCTGCTTCAGAATCCTTTGGATGGCTGCTTCTACTTCGGCACCTCCCTGCTCCACGACCAGGACCAGCAGCGCGAGGCCGCCGGAGGCAAGGTAGTGCGATATGATCCCGTCACGCGGCGCTACGACCTGCTGGCGATTCCCGTGCCACGCCTTTACATCCAATCGATCGCGGCTGATTGGACACGCGGCCTGTTATACGGGTTCACGTACCCCGCCGAACTCCTTTTCAAGCTCGATTTGACCACGGGATGCGCCGAGACACTGGCGTATGTCGGCAATGCCATTCTGTTGGCACAACCGCACAACTCGGTAGTCGATGCCGAGGGCTGGCTATGGGGCACCTGCGCGGAAACCCGCGCCTGGGACGAGTTGACCGGTCCGCAACCGATCCGGCTATTTAAGTATCATCCCGATGGCGATCGTTTTGTCTGGTTCGAACACGGCTTGTCCCGCCGCGCCGATTCCACTCAGCTAATGCCTGATGTTCCTGCTTCACAGGGCGCTTCCCTGACCCTGGCGGAAACACGCCACCGGGAAGATTACGGCTTCTGTGATTCGATGGCGTACGACGGCGGCCGCTACATCTACGCCGGAACCACGGCGGGCGTGCTGAGCCGGATAGACGTATGCTCCGGCAAAGTCGAAAAGCTCGCGCTAGTCATGGCGACCGGCCGCTTTCCCGCGCTGACGATTCGCGACGGTATCCTCTATGGGGCGGGCGGAATGAAGGGCCATACGCAACTCGTGCGATTGGACCTGACCAGCGGGGCGATGCAGAGCTACACGGACCTGACGGATGTGCGGCTTGACGACCGTCCAGCCCGCATCCACGATATCGCGGTCACAGACGATCACACGATCTATCTCGGAGAGAACGACAACCATCACCGATCGAGCTTCCTATGGTCCGCACACCTCGATTAACTTTGCTTGCGCTCACTTGCTGCGGCCTGCTGGCCACGGCGGCCTACCTGCCTTCCGATCCCGGCAGTCCCGTGCGCAGCACGCGGCCGGCCTGGGTGAAGACCGATGGTGTCGTCATGGCCGGTAATTGGGAGCCGTTGACATTCTTACGGCGGCGCGGGGGCGCCACGGTAGCCGACCTAGAGGATTGGCCGCGTGAGCGCACCGACGCCGCAGCCCGCAAATTGCACGAGGCCGGCGTCAACCTGGTGATCACGAATTTCTACAAGGGCTTCGGCCTTAAAGCGGAGGCCGCCGATATCGAGGCCACCAGGCGCTTCGTGGAGTTCGCCCACCACTATGGCATTCGGGTCGGCGGGTACATCGGTGCTTCCATGATGTACGAGACGTTCTTTGCCGAAGAGCCGGAAGCGCGCGACTGGATGCAGGTCGACGAACAGGGACGGCCTGTCTACTACAGCCCCGTGCAGCCCTATCGCTACATGGCCTGCCGTAACAACCCCGGATACCAGGCATTCATCCGGAAACTGCTCCGCATCGGCGTCGAGGACCTCCATCTGGACCTCATCCATTTCGATCAAATGGAGTCGTGGAATGAGCCGAACGTGTGTCGCTGCCGTTACTGCCGGCAGCAGTTCGTCGATTATCTGAAGTCCCGTTATACCAGCGGGCAGCGGATGGACCGGTTCAGTTTCGACGGACTGGATTTGATCCAGATTCCGCCGTTTGCCCCCATACTCGCCGCGCAGGCCACGCAACTGGTCGATCCGCTAATGCAGGACTGGGTGCGCTTTCGAGCGTGGAGTTACGCCCGCCACTACGGCGAGTACGACGCCTATCTCGAAAAACTGAATCCTGAAGTCGCGCTCGAGGGCAACCCCAATGTCGACCTCTCACTCAACAAGGCCTTCCGCAATTCCGTGGATTTGGAACATCTTCTAAAGCATGGCGACATTGTTTGGAGCGAAGAGCCGCAGCAGGCGTCCTGGACCGCGGACAATCGTCTGGTCTCCAAGATCCGCTCTTACAAATTAGTCAGGGGCATGGGCAAATCCCTGTTCGCTTATACGGGCGGCCGGTTCGGCACGTGGTCGTCCGAAGCGCCGCCGCATCTGAGCCTCGCTGAGGCAATGGCCTACAACGATCTGAACCTCGGCATGGTGGGCGATGTGGCGCCGGACGGCGTGCGCCTCACGCCCGAAGCCAAGCGCTATATCGATTTCTTCCACGCGCACCGGGCAACCCTGGCGGGAACCACCCCGATTGCCGATGTCGCCGTATTGCGTTCCTTCGCTTCGATTGAGTTCAATCCCGCCGAGGCGAACGTGAGCACCGTCCTCTATGAGCAGAGCCTGATCCAGGCCAAGATCCCGTTCACCATCATTGTGGACGGGCAACTTGCGGACCTGAGCCGGTATAAGGTGCTCGTGTTGGCGGATCAGGATGCCCTGAGCGATGCCCAAGTTGAGAGCATCCGCCGCTTCGTGGAACAGGGCGGCGGTCTGGTGGCCACAGACAATTCCTCGTTGCTCACCGAAGCGCGGTGGCGACGCCGCAAATTTGGACTTGCCGACCTGTTGGGGCGCGACCTGCCCCCGGCCAATGAATCACGGACGGAGCCCACGCGGCGCACTTTCGGCAAAGGCCGCGTGGTCTATATTCCCCGTGTCGTGCCGTCCGATCCGCCGCCACCCGCTCAGCTCAACTATCGCTTCGACAAGCGGCATTGGAAGCTGGCCCGCAACCATGAGGAACTGGTGGCGGCCGTGGAATGGGCCGCTGCACGCCCGCTGAGCGCGCGAGTTTTCGCACCCCTCTCGGTGACCATGGAACTCGCACAGCAGAAGAACAGCGGGGCCATCCTGTTGCACTTGGTGAACTTCGACTACCGCCATCCGGTTCAGAACATCGACGTGGACTTGAACGTGGCCGCCGCTTCGTCGCGGACCTTCGAAATCACGGTGGAATCGCCCGACGAAGGTAGCAAGGCTTCTACCATTCGTGCGACGGAGCGGGCGGGCCGCTTGTCCTTTCGCATCCCGCGGCTCTCCACCTACATTCTGGCTGTCATCCGCGCGGCTGATCTAGACGCTCACCAGCGTGACATCCAGAAGTAGAACGCGATCATAGCGGCGACCACCAGCCAGGCCACCACAAAGCCTAGAACATCAATGCGGTAGCGCCGGTAGCTGAACGTACGATGGAGTTGCAGCAAATCGCGCAGCAACAACCCGAGCCCGTTGTCTTCAAGTGACATTATGCTTGCCCCTGCCGCGGCTGGCCTTCGAGATCGCCCAGCCGGTCCTCTTCACCCACCGGCGTGTAGAGCGGAAGAAAGATTCGGGCCAGCGCCTCTTCCGGTTCGGGCGGTGTCCAACGGCTCACCACAATCATCAGCGACAAACCTGCCAGTAGCGACCACAACGAGCCCCACGCGGTCGAATATCCCGCCGCGCGGCACCCGAAAAAGACCAGCGCCGAGCCAATGGTGCTGGACCATGCTCCGTACCGGTTCGCCTTCCGCCAGATGATTCCGAGCCAGAACACCAGGCCGACAAACGGAAGAATCGTGACGAAATGGACCGTCGCGGACACCACCGATGGCATGAACACGGCGAATGCGAATCCCGCCGCCGCGATCAGGAAAGAAGCCCCGCGCGCCACCTTAAGGTAATGTCCGTCCGCGCGATCTTTGACCATGTAGCGCTTGTACACGTTTCCGACGAACAGGGCCGCGCCGTCCACCATGAATGCGGAACAGGTGGCCATCACCGTAGCCAGCAGCGAAGCGACCATCAAACCCACCAGTCCGGCCGGAAGCAACGCAACCACAGCCCAGCCGAACGCCCGCTCCCGCTCGCCAAACGCCAGCCCTGGGTGCAGAACGGCGGCGATCAGTCCCGTTAAAGTCCAACCGATGCTGCAGACACGCTTGATGAAGTTGCCATAGGTCCATCCGATACGGCAGTTGAGCTCGGTTTTGCCGCTGCCGCCCACCGCCATCATGTGCGGCTGCGCTGTGATGCCGACCAGGCCGCTGACCACCAGCATGGTGACGTTGAAACCGGAAAGCTCGCCGCCCGCGCCCGAGAAGATGTGGAAGAAACCGGCCGGCAATCGTTGGTGCAGCCCGGCGAACCCGCCCACCGCCGAGAGGCCGAACGGCACAATCAGGAAGGAAAGAATAATAACGAAAAAGCCCTGGACGCAATCGGTGATCACCGCAGCCGTCAGGCCGCCCGCGATCCCGTAGGACGCGAATATCGCCGCCACCACCAACCCGATCGCCAACTCCGGGTATCCGGTGATGGCCGATACCGTAACCGTGGCGCCCTTAATTGCGATCCCCTGCCACAGCACCAGCAGGTAGATGGAAAAGAACGCGTACGTGATGGCGTAGAGCCTGCCGTAACGGTGCTCGAAGAAATCCGACATCGTTACCATCCGGAGGCGGCGGAACACCGGAGCCAGCAGCCAGTAGAACGGCGTGGTGAAGATCCACATCCACTGATACCAGATGCCTGAGAGGCCCACGCTGTATGCCGCGCCCGCCACACCCACGGCCTGGTCCGAATGCGTTCCGGTGCCGAGGGCTTGGGCAATCATGAGCACCTTGCCGAACTTCCTTTCGCCCATGAAGAAGCCGGCCGTGCTGCGGACCCGCCGGCTGACGTAGATCCCCAGCGCGGTGATCCCGGCCAGATAACAGGTGAGTACCGCTGCATCGAGCCCGGTGAGCCCTCGTTTTATTTCCTGCACGCCTCTATATTAACGCCCGTGGCTCGCTCTTCTCAAGAAACATTTCTCATATTTGAGAAACAAATTCTGGAACCGCGCTGGCCGACTCTCGCATGACGACCTGCGTGGGAATCGTCAGATGCTGTGGAGCGCGCTCGGGATCTTCGATCCGCTTGAGCGTGAAATCCGCCAACTGCCGCCCCAATTCTTCGGGAAACTCCCGAACCGAGGTCAACGGCGGGTGGAAAAGAGAACCCTCGGTGTCATTGAAACCCACCACACTAATGGCTTCCGGCACCGGGATCCGCAATTCTCGCAACGCCGCATACACGCCCCGTCCGACTTGATCGGAGCCGGCGAAGATGGCGGTCACTGGACTTGGTTCGGAAAGGAGAGATTTGGCGCCCAGATAACCCAGTTCTTCCCCGTCCGAGTGGATTTCGCTGATCCGGGGCTCCAGGCCCGCGTCCCGCATTGCGTGTTCGTAGCCCTGCGCGCAGCGGGCGAACCAGGGCAGGTGGACATTCCCGATGAAGCAGATCTGGCGATGTCCCTGCGCGATGAGCCGCTGGGTGATCTCGAAGGCGCCCTGGATATCTCCTGAATAGACCACATCGTAGCGGTCGGCGGGCCAGTCGCCCACTACGTTGTTCCCCAACACGGCGAACGGAATTTCGTGCTCGTGTAGCGCTTCAAGCAGGTTCGGGTAGTTCATGCCGGCCAAGATCGCAGCGCATGCGATCGTCCGCTGGGTAAGCATCTGGGGCAAATGCAGTTCCTTGGAGCCGATGCCCGGAGGATATTGAAAGGACAGGAACACTAACTCCCGGTTCATCCGCGCGCAGTAGCTCTGGGCCCCCACCAAAATCCTCGCTTGAAAGCTGTGCAGCACGTCGCGATTGGAGAGCAGAAACGCGAGCATGCGCCCGCTCTCGCCTCGCTTCTCGCCAAGCGCCACACCCAGTCTGGCAGCCACGGATTTCACGCGGTTGCGGATCGCTGGGTCCACCGTGGGATTGCCCCGCGCGACCCGCGAAACCGTTGCCGGGCTGACCTTTGCCGCACGACCGATATCTCGAAAGGTTGGTTGCTTGCCCAAATTCTCCTCCTCAGCGTGCTTGTCGTTTCCGAAAACGCGAAACGCTGTTCCCAAGCCTCGCAGAACATTCCCAGAATACAACCATTTACATGCTTGGCCTACCGGCCTTCGTTCGAAGTATCACTCTCTTGTGGTAAGCTTAGTTTCTCAAACGGAAACTCTGTTTCACAGAGCCATGGACGCGAACATCGCCGGCAAAGGCTTCTACCGCATCTTGATCGCAAATCAGCTGATCGGTGACCTTCGACGCCTGGGCCCCGAACGGGCCAGCGAACCATATTGCAGCGCGGGCTTTGTCGATCTCCAGATCAACGGTTTCGCTGGCACGGATTTCAGCGCGCCGGACCTGACGGAGGCCTCGGTCCTGCGCGTCCTGGAGCCCATCCGGGCCACAGGCGTCACCTCGTTTTGCCCAACGTTGGTGACCGGTTCCCTCGACCTCCTCGAACGGAACCTGCGCACTCTCGAAAGAGTACGTGCTGGCAGCCAGGACTTTGCCGCCTCGGTACCTTGCTACCACATGGAAGGGCCGTACCTCTCCCCCGGAGGTGCGCACGGCGCTCACGATCCCACGCTCATGCGCCAGCCGGCCTGGCATGAATTCAAGCGGCTCCAAGAGGCGGCGGGCGGCCGAATCGGGATCCTGACTATCGCCCCCGAACTGCCCGGCGCAAGTGAGTTAATCGAGCGGGTTTCTGGTGCGGGCGTCCTGGTGGCCATCGGCCACACCGATGGATCTCCGGCCGACGTTCACCGCGCCGTTCGCGCCGGCGCGCGCTTGAGCACACACCTCGGTAACGGCTGCGCAGAATTCATCCACCGCCACCAGACGCCAATTTGGGCGCAACTAGTGTCCGACGGCCTCTCAGCCAGCATGATCTGCGATGGGTTTCACCTTCCGCCGGAGCTGATCCAGGCCATCGCTCGATTGAAAGGGGCCGACCGCTCGATTCTGATAACCGACGCGATTCACGTGGCAGGCCTGGATCCTGGCGACTACTATCTCGGGCCGACCCCCATTCGGCTCCTCCCGTCCGGCCAAGTCATCACTCTGACCACTCCCGCCTCTATGGCCGGCTCCACTTTGACCATGAATCGAGCCGTCGAGCGCTTTCATACGCTCGGCGGCGTACCACTCGAGATCGCAATCCGAGCCGCCACTGCGAACCCCGCGCGCCTCCTTGGACCGGCGTACGGAATCTGCGGCGAACTCGAGCCAGGCGCTCCCGCGAATCTCGCAATCTGGACCCGATCCACCGCCGAACTGCAAATGGACGCTGTGTTCCTCAACGGCTTACGTCACGAGTTTTAACATGCCACACGAATACAGTATTGTCCCCATGCGGGTTCCACTGGTGAACCGCCTTTCCGGCGCATCCAGACGGAGATTCCGGCCCCTGGCTCCGTGCCGGTTCTGGACAAGCTAATGCGGTACGAACCGCTGGCGAGGCGCGGGCCTTCCCCCACAGTCTAGGATCATGCCGAGGGCTTCCACGTCCACGAAGTCTTTGGCAACTGCTGGATCGATTGGTCCTCGGGCGTTCTGATCGCGAACGCCGGACACGGGAGATTCGGATATTGGAGCGGCGATCGCGGCCCAAGTTACCTAGCGGCT
>JANYJN010000293.1 GCA_025358475.1 Candidatus Solibacter sp. | reverse complement strand
GCCGAAGAACGGCAGTCCGCCATCGTGCGGATTGATCTTGCGGTCGAACGGACCCTCGATGGCCCAATCGTGGGGCAGGTCGAGCGCCCGCCAGGCGGCGTCGCTGAAAGCGTTCTGCTCCGCGCCGGCGGCTTCGCCTTTAAGGAAGCGCCAGTCGTCATTGATCCGGATGCGCCGGTCGGCGCCGATCTTGATTTCGGTGGAAGCCGCGCCGGCGGCGCCGGCGAGACACAGCAGCAACAACGTCGCTGCCAGGCGGGAGCGGGAGATGTTTCGCATAATCGACTCGAAAGATCAGAATAGCGCTTTTTTGGGTGCACACTCCGGGGCAAACGCCTCGGTGCGCATCACCCGCCAAAGCCTCTCGACATGCTCGCGCTCGGTGAGCAGGGCGCCGATGGAGACGCGGACCATCCACCGTCCGTCGAGGATGGCCGGCGTGAGATACGCCTCGCCCGAGCGATTGATGCGGTCCACCCAAGCCAGCGTGTGGGCGTCCAGCGCCTCGCCTGTCAGCCCGGCAGGCTCGTGGCGCACGCATAAAGTCTGCAACGGTACCGGGGCCAGCACGCGCCACTCCGGCGTCTGGCGGATCTCGTTGAGCAGCCACTGCGCGTTCGCCAGATCGCGGCGCAGGCGGGCCTGCAATCCGGCGACGCCCTGCTCGCGAATCAGGAACCACAGCTTCAAGGCGCGGAAACGCCGTCCCAGCGGCAGCCCCCAGTTGCGCAGGTTCTTCACCTTGTCGTCTTCGGCGGTGCGCAGATAACTGGGACTGGTGGACATGACGCGGATCAGGTGCTCGGGATCGCGCACGTAATACAGCGAGCAATCGAAGGCGGCGCCCAGCCACTTGTGCGGGTTCAGCACCACCGAATCGGCGCCTTCGATGCCCTGCCACATCCAGCGGCATTCGGGAAGCACCATGGCGGAACCGGCCATGGCGGCATCCACGTGCAGCCACAGGCCGTATTGCCGCGCGATGCGCGCCATGGCGGCGATGGGGTCTAGCGCCGTGGTGGCCGTGGTCCCGGTGGTGCCGACAATGGCGCAGGGTTTGCGCCCCGCCGCGAGGTCGGCGACTATGGCCTCTTCCAATGCCTCGGGACGCAGGGCAAAGTGCTGGTCGTTGGGAATGTGGCGGACGTTCTCGCGGCCGAAACCGCAGAGCAGCGCCGCCTTATCCACGGAACTGTGGCTGTGCGCCGACGTGTAGACCACCAGCGGCTGCGCTTCCGATTGCAGCCCGCCGCGGTGGAGCCCGAAATTGGTGGCGCGCTCACGGGCGCAGATCAGCGCGACCAGCGTACAGGAGGAAGCGGTGTCCTGGATCACGCCGCTCCATTCGGCGGACAGGCCGGTCATGCGGCGCATCCAATCGGTCACCACTTCCTCGATTTCAGTCAGCGCGGGACAGGACTGCCAGGAGAGGCCGAGGACGCCGAGGCCGGTGGAGACGTAATCGCCCAGGACGCTGGAAAGTTCGGCGTTGGAAGGGAAGTAGCCGAAGAAGTTGGGATGCTGCCAGTGGGAGAGGCCGGGCATGACGATGCGGTCAAGGTCAGTCAGGATGGCGTCGAAAGGCTCGGGCGATTGCGGCGGGTCGCTGGGCAGCGCCGCTTTGATTTCGCCGGGCGCAATCCGCGCCATCACGGGCCGGGCGGCCACGGTGGCCCGGTAATCGGCAATGCGGTCGATGATCTGGTAGCCCAGGCGGCGAAACTCTTCGGGAGTCATAGATGTATCTTTTCCAACATACCGTGCTTTATCGGGAGCCAGTGGGCCGCGCCCGTGGGATCCCGTGCAGAACTGCCGTCGTGGATTCACCCCCCCTCGATTATCTCTTAAGACTTATTGCCGAAACCGTGGGAATGTATGTTAGTTCTCCCGTAATATTCGCATTGAGGAGGATCTGGTGGACCAGCTTTTCAACTCCAGCGAGAAGCGGTTGGCGCGTGTGCTTCTGCTGCTGGCGAACTTCGGGAAGGCCAAAAAACGGAGCCCGTGATCCCGAACAATGAGCCCGGAAATGCTGGCGGAGATCGTCGGCACGACACGGGCGAGGGTCAATATCTTTCATGAACAAGTTCCGCAAACAGGGCTTCATCGACTACGATGGCGATGGACTGCGGGTTCACAAGTTCGCTGCTCCCCGTGGTACTCGCACCACTGATCCCGCCAGAGACTACCCACCTGAAGGTGGGTAAAGATAGTTGGCGCCGCCGCGCCGACTATCTTCCTTTATGTGCGTTTCTGTATAGACAATCAGTCTATTAGAGTCTTAAACTCATTGTAGGGCGTGGAGTTAAGTTCTGACGTCGCCGCCGCCGAGCGCGACATCCGCAACATCCCGCGACCAATGCCGATGAGGTCACAATGCCCCGCAACTCAACAACCCGGATCCGCCACAGCATCCGCCCGCTGAGTGTTTTCAGCTTCTGCGGCCGGCCCATTACTGCGCCGCGCGACGAATACTACCTGTCCACCAAGGACCTACCGCCGTGCGCGGCGTGCCAACGCGCCCGCGAGAGGGCACAGCAGATGCTGAGCGGTAAACACCGCCGGCTGGTCTAGCTCAACTGCGATTGTGGCCGTGAAGTGGGCTGTCGAAACCCGCGCCGCTCCCAGGTGGCGTACGGGTGTAATAAGCGGCGGGGCCCGCCATGTCAATCGCCGGCAGCGGCGAACGCACTCAGAAAAGACAAGTACTCGGCCATCCTCACACCCTTCACACGCAGAAAGTCACGGCTGCGAGCCCTGTCGCGCCCACTCCCTAAAACCGCTTCAGCCCGCGCAGCAGGCTGTCTGTGGTCCCGCCAGACCGCAAAGGCACTGAGTGAACGGGCTTCCAATCCTTATCCATGGTGCCGGCGTACTGCACGCTCTTGCGGTCGCCGCCCATCAGGATCACCGTCAGCTTGCGGTCCGGATAATCCAGCGCCTCGTATTGCAGCGCCCCGTTTTCGCTCTGCCAGTGGTCGCTCGCCGGTTCTCCCAGCTTCACCACCACCTCCGTCCGGTCGTCGCGCGCGCTCAGGCCAATGTACGTCTGGTCCTTGGCCGTGAACACCACCCGCTGCCGCGACAAACTCACCGCCAGGACGTACAGCAGGATGGCCACCGTCACCGTCGCGCCGATCAGCTTGAACATGCGCTTATCCTGCGCCGAGGCCATCCGTATGCCCACAATCGGCGCCGGCCGTTCACCCGCTCTCGCGATTGCCGGGCGGCCCCCCACCGCCACCGGCATCTCGATCACCCGCCGCTCAAACGGCACCACCATGCCGCGCCTATATTCCAGCTCGAATTTCAACCCTACGATCAGCACCGGGTCGTCCACGCGCGATACTTCGCCGATGTAGCGCCGTGAGATCCAGATCTCCTCGCCGTTCTTGCAATTCACCACCAGGATTTCGCTCCAGCTTGCCTTCCGGTACAGCCACTCGTTGTGTTCCACCCCGACAATCGGCGGGTAGAACGAGAACGGACGCGTGATCAGATGGTCCAACTGCGGCGGAATGGGAGGAGACGCCATGAGGCTCGCTAAGTTCCACTTCCAGTTTACCCGACCCTCCGCCTGCTACCACCCGCTACTTGCGGCCCAGCAGCCGCAGCCTCACGCTGAAGGCCCGCGCCTGCCCGCGGCCGTACCTCAGAAACTGCGGAGAGCCCTGAATGTTGTTCACCACGTTCGGGTCCAGGTTGCCGGTCAGGTTGTTAAACCCGCACCGCCACGCCCACAAATAGTGCAGCGCGCGGAATCGCCGTTCGAAGTGCAGGTTCACGTTGAAGTAATCCGGGTACCGCCGCGCGTTCGGCCGGCCCACCAGGAAGCCCTCCTGGTCCACCACGCTGAACGGAAAACCCGAGCGGTATTCCACCAGGTACGCGGCCGTGGTATTGCGCAGCAGGAATTCCAATCGCCGCGGCAGCGCCCGTTTGGGGACCGGCGCCCATCCCCACATGTGTATACGGTTCGGCGTGTCCCAGGCGAACGGTCCCGGCATCTGTGGCGCGAACACGGGGTTTTCCAGGCTGTAGTCCACCGCCGCGTTGCTTCGCGTGCTCGACCGCGTGTATCCCAGGAACCATTCGAACTGCCCCGCAAAGGTGCGCCGCACGGCGAAATCCGCCGCGTCGTAGCGCTCGCGCCGCGAATTGCGTAACTGGAACACCGCGCCATCGTAGAACGCCGGCCCGCTTTCGGGCGCTAGAGTCGCGAACACGAACCCGCCCCCGCCACCGCGCCACGTGTAGCCCGCTTTGCCAAAGAAATCGAACGGCAGCTTGCGCTCCACCGTGAGATTTGCCGACTTATATTTCGGCGTGGAAAGGGTTCGATCATTCACCACGAAGGACGTCGGCACCGGGCCGTGCACCGGACCGTCCGGCAGGAAGAAAGTCGAAAAGCTCGTCTGGCCCTGCTCCCGCGCCAGCGTTCCCAGAGCGATGGCGTCGTAGTAGACGCCCCATCCCGCCGAGATCTTGGCGCCGTGCAGCTTGGGCGGCGCCCACGCCACGGCCACGCGCGGCGCCACTTCCAGGTCCCGCACCACCTCGTTCCATTCCGTGCGCACGCCCCCCTCCAGGGTCAGCCCCTCCCGCGGCGTCCAGTGATCCTGCACGTACAGCGCCGCCTCCAGGTTCTTGCGCTGCTGGAAGGGATTCCCCGCGAACGTCACCAGGCGGGCCACCGAACCATCCTCGCGCAGTACCTGGTAATCGTGCCGCTCCACCTGCTGATGGAAGCTCTCCCGTTCCACATCCGTGCCGAACTTCAGATGATGCGCGCCACGGAAATGCACCGCCGGCAGAAATAGGTTGGCCGTCGCCTGCTGCCGGTACCAGTGGCGATTCACGCCGCTGAAGTAGTTGCCGCGATTGCCCGTGGGCGTGATCTCATACAGCACGCTGCCCCGCGGCGGATTGCGCAACTGCCCGCGTGTATCGGCGAAACCGGCATCCAGCAGCGCCCCGCCGAAGTAGTGCTGGTCGCGAATCGTACTCATGTACGTCGTCTGCCGGATATTCGTCGTCGTCTCCGCCGGATTCAGGATGTTCAACCCATAGCGGTTGGTGTCGGCCAGGTTGTAGAGAAAGCTCGCCGTCAAAATATTAGCCGGTGTCAGGTTCACCTGGAAACGCAAAAGATCGCTGGCCGTGAAGCCGGAGGTGCGGTTTGCGCCGTGCGGCAATCCGTGTACGCTGTCCACGTTGTAGAACGCGTCGAAGCCGTTGTGGAACCAGGCGCGCCGCTTGACAAGCGGACCCGAAAACTCCAGCCGCGGCGTCCATTTATTGACATACCAGCCGCCATTGCCGGTTATTCCCGGGATGAAGTTCGTGCCCCCGAATCGCCAGCGGTCGTCGCCCATCTTGCTCTTCAGATCCAGCACCCCCGTCGAGCCCCGGCCGTTGTCCGCCGCATAACGGCTGTTCTCCAGGTCCATCGATTGGATGGTCTCGATGTTGACCCGCACCTCCAGCCGTCCAGTCACCGGGTCGGAGATGTTGAATCCGTCCAGCGTGTAGTTCGCCTGGTTGGTCTCGCCCCCGTTTATGTGGACTCGTCCCGCGTTGTCCTGCACCACGCCATTGAGCAGCGGCAGCGCGTTGCGATAGTCCTGCGGCGCCGGATACGGCACGCTTTGGATTTCCGTATTCGCCAGTTCCTTGCGCTCCGAGGTCTGTTGCGGGTCGATGGCCGGCGGCGAGTAGGTCACATCGATCCTATCGGCGAACTCCTGCAGGTGATTCAGCCGTATGGTCAGTTGTTGGCCCGCCTCGAACGCTTGCCGGCTGCCCGTAAAGACGAAGAATCCCGGCCGCTCCGCGCGCACCGTATAGTCCCCGGCCGCCGGTAGACCGGCCCGGAAGTTCCCTGCCGGATCGGAGGAAGCCGCCACTATCCCGCCATCCGCCGCACGCCACTCCACCCGCGCCCCGTCCACCGCCCCGCCGTTCTCGTCCACCACGCGGCCGGTGATGGCCACCTGCGCATGGAGCGCGGCGCACCCGAGGAATGCCGCCATTAAAATTTGCACAGTGTGACCCCCCTCGGCAACATACCGCCAGGCAAACTTCGCCACGTCCAGGATACACCCCCGTGCCGGGGCATAAGGCTCCGCCTTGTGCATCCATGCGAAGCTCGGACGCTTTCCCATACACAAAAAAAGGGGAGCCTAAAGGCTCCCCTATGTCAAACCGTTCCCGGCGATCTTAGAAGGTTAACTTTGCCGAGACCGTGATGCTGCGCGGATTGCTCGAAAACACCTGCCTGGCCTGGTTGAACAGCGCCGTGGAAGGTATCGTGAAGCTGTGGGTAGCGGCGTCGGTGAATCCGATCGGAGCCACATCGTTAGCGTACCCGCCGATATACTGCGCGTGATTGAAAATGTTGAAAAAGCGTCCGGCAAACTGGAGCTTATACTTTGTTTCGCCGAACGTCACGCCCTTGGCAAGCGTGGCGTCGAAGTTGTTGGTCGGGTTCAGGCGCATGGTGTTGCGGCCGGCGGTAGAAAGCGCCCCCTTGGGAGTGGTCACATAGCCGGCGGCCGGATTCGTTATCAGGAAGGCCACGGTGTCACCGCCGCTATTTTTCAGAGCCGTCGTGCCGCTGCCGATGTTTGGGTTGCCGCCGGGGTTAACCGCCCCGCGGTCGCCGCCCGAATCTCCGTTCAGGTTGGAGTCGACGCCGCTCTGCACCGTGTACCAGGTACCCGTCTGGTAGGTGTAGATCGGCGCGATTTCCCAGTTGCCCAAGAGGTTCTTCAGCGCCCAGTTCTTGGAGGTCTTGTACCACGGAGCGTCATATAGAACCTGATAGGTCAGGCGGTGACGATGATCCAGCGCCGAACTGGCGCGGTCGGCGCGCAGATTGCGAATGTTCTGCGCACGGCGCGGCGTTGTGTAAGTGCTGAACACTTCGGCCGTGGAGTCGTCAATATTGTGGCTGAAGGTGTAGGCGGCCATGAACTGCAGACCGTTACTGAAGCGGCGCGTCACCTGGTTGGCCCAACCGTGATAGGTGGAGTTGCCCCAGGGCTGGTAACTGGTGATGGTGCGTAAGAATCCGGCAGCTTTGTAAGCCGGGTCCAGGCTAGAGGTTGCGGTGAGCTTGGCCAGCGTGCTAGTCAGCCCGTTCAACGCCGCCTGGCTTGGGGCCGCGGCGTAAATCGGCAGCGCGTTGCCGCCATTGACCGCCGGTATGCGGTTCAACTGCGCCTGCACCGGCAGGTGAAGACCGCGCGTGCCCAGGTAGCGGCTCTCAATGGTGTAGTTGTCATGGAACACATGCTGAATGCCGATGTTCCATTGCAGCGATTGGGGACGCAACTGGTCGGGTGTGTAGCCGCTCGTGCTGGCTCGGGCCTGAGCCGCCGTCAACCCGGCCGCCGAAGCGTTCGCCGGAATACCGCCGCCAGCCAGGAATCCACCCGCGTCTTCGCCCGTCACGTCTATGGTGGTACTGAACTGCGGAGGCACGGTGAGCAGGCCGAAGTTATCCACCAGCACGTCGAAGCTGCGGCCGAAGCCGGCGCGGATCGAAGTCTTACCGCTGGTCCCCGGAGAATAGGCCAGCCCGACGCGTGGCATCCAGGCCGTCTTCATCGCCTTTGGAGCATTGAATTCCAGGACCCCCGGAACGTTGGCGATGGCGTTTATGTTCTGCAGTTGTTCGCTATGAGGCACCGTTTGATACTCGTAGCGCACGCCGACGTTGACGGTCAGGTGCTGCGTCGCCTTCCAACTGTCGTTCACGTAGAAACCGGTGAAAATCCGGTCGCCGTAGTACACCGCCCCGCCGAGAGAGCGCTGCGCGATGTAGTCCGGGTTGTAGTCGAACAGATAGTCGGACAGGTTGTTCCATTCGTAATCGCCGCGCGAGCGCTGCGTGAAGACCTGCGGAGAAATCTGCTTCCATCCGTCAAAACCGAACTTCAAGCTGTGCTTGCCCTTGGTCCAGCTCAAGTTATCCGTCAACTGGTATTGGTTCTGGGTGCCGCTCTGCGGCGCGTTGCCATCGGGACCCAGGTTGCTGATATTCAATTCATAAATCGCGATCGTGGGGAATTGATCCAACTTCGGCCACTTGTCGTTTCCCACAGGGTACGAGTTGGAGTAGCGGTTGTAACCCAGGCGGAATTCGTTGGTCACCGTGGGCGAGAAGGTGTGGAACTCGGTGAGCGTCGCCAGATATGCGTTGGTAGGTACCGTCTGGAAGAAAATCGGAAATTGGGACGCGGTGTCGATCGTGCCTTGGCGGTTCAGGATAAAACGCCCGCGCAGGCTGTCCTTTTCCGAAATGTTGACATCGATCGAGCCCACACCGGCTTCGTTGTTGGTGAACGACGGTGCATTGAAGCCGATCTGGCCGACCTCGATGGCTTTCGCCGCTGTGGTTTGGTTATTCAGGCTTGCATTGCCAATACCGACTAGCGGATATGCGCCGAAGCCGGCGTCGCCAGGGGCTATGGCCGTAGGTGCCGTGCCCACATAGGTCTTCAACTGGGTCAGGTTCGTCGGGTTAATCCCTTGGATCCCAGCCAGCGTAGCCCAGCCGGCCGCGGTCGGCGCCTGCAGCGCGCCAGGGGTGGCACTGCGGCCGATGGGGTTGTATTCATACAAACCGTAGAAGAAGATCTTGTTCTTCCTGATCGGGCCGCCCACTGATCCGCCGAAGCGGTTGTTGTCATAGCGTGGGTGCAGCGCGTCGCCGTTGACGGCCGAGATATTGTCGGCGGCGTCGAGGTTGCGGTTCTGCAAATATTCGTAGAACGAGCCATGGAGCGCGTTTGTGCCGCTCTTCACCACTTGGTTGAACTGGCCGCCCGATGAGTGGCCGAATTCCGGCGAGATCTGGTTCTGCTGCACGCTGAATTCCGCCACCGCGTCGTTGGGCACAGTCACCAGAGGACCGGTTACCGCGCCGCTGTTGTTATCGATTCCTTCGATGGTGAAATTGTTGTTGCGTGGCCGCTGTCCGCCCACCGACGGGCCAGTGCCCAGGCCCACGGCGCCGCTGGTGCCGACTCCGGCACTCAACAGAGAAAGATTGATTACGCCGCTTCCACCCGACGCGATCGGGAGATCCCCGATGCTGGCGGCCACGAATGAAGTCTGCACCGAGGCGGTGGTGGTGTCAATGGCCGCCGACGCGGCTGAAACGTCCACCGTCTCCACATTGCTGCCCACGTCCAGCTTGATGTTCGTGGTCGTGTTCTTGTTCAGGTCCACCGCCACGGAGCGAACTTGCGCTTTCGTAAAACCGGGGGCGGTCACCGTAATCGTGTAAGCTCCCGGCAGCAGGTTGCCGAGGTGGTACTCGCCCGTGGCCGTGGATTTCGTGGTAGTTTCGACGCCCGTGGCATCGTTCCTGACGGCGATCATCGCGTTCGGGACGGTCGCGCCGCTGGCATCGTAAATCGTGCCCGCCAGGTCGCCGCTGACGGACTGGGCAAAGCTGCCAAGGCAAGCAGCCAAGGCCAGTAAAATCAGCCCCAAAAGCCGCAGGTTTGTTCTTTTCATTCGTCAAGTACCTCCGCTAGAATTCCGGCAGTTGGCACGAATGCGCTCAGACGTGCTCGCTGCGGTATGCCACTCTATCTAGCAGGTCGTTTACCAGGTTAAGAGTACCTAATATTTACTGATTCGTAACGACTTGGGCCCTAACTCCTAGCGGTTTCCGGGCAGCGGATTTCCGTAGCGCCACGTCCATATATCAGTGCCGCGGCCCAGCGGCGGCTGGTTTTGTCTCTTAAAGCACTGATTATTGAGGACTTAATCCTGCTATGACATTTCAAAGCAGCGGAATACCAATCCCGGTAGAAATTGGTCCGAAAACCCGGTTCAACCCGCCTCACTGGCTCGAAATGGCCAGTGCTCATTCCATAGGGCACGGCGGAATCCCCACGCCGCCATCTTCCAGCCCCGCGCCGATGCGCAACAGCAGCGCTTCCTCGAATGCGGGACCGATAATCTGCATGCCCACCGGTAGACCCGAAGCACTCAACCCGCACGGCAGGGAGAGCGCAGGGTATCCGAGCGCATTCATTCCACGCACCAGGCGCGTCGCGGCCAGGCGCACATCCTCCTCGCGGCCGCCCAGACGGACCGTGGTGTCGCCCACGCGCGGCGCGGGCATTGGCGTGGCCGGCGTCACCAGGCAATCCACCTCTTTCCATACCTGGTTAAACTCGCGGCGCATCTGGCGGCGCAAGCGCTGCGCATTGATGTAATCGGTGGCCGGCACCAACCGCCCCTGGTCCAGCAGCGCCCTGACGTCCGCGCCGTAGAGGCTCCGGTCTTCCGGATACGTCTCGGCTACCGCCGACGCCTCCGAAAGCAGCACAATCCGCGCCACCGCATTCAACGCTTGCATATCCGGCAACCGCACCAGCCGTATCTCCGCGCCCAGTGTTTCCGCGCGCGCCATGGCGCCCCGCACCGCCGATTCCACGTCCCCATCCAGATGATCGAAGAAGAAGCTGTCGGGAACGCCGATGCGCACTCCGCGGATGCGGCAATCCTCCTCCGGCACGTAATCCACTACCGGGCGGCGCGCAGACGTCGGGTCGAGCGGATCGTAGCCGGCAATCGCGTTCAAGGCCAGCGCGGCGTCGCGCACCGAGCGCGTCAGCGGACCCATGTGGTCCTGGCTGAATCCCAGCGGCAGCACGCCGAAGCGGCTGACGCGCCCATACGTGGGCTTCAGGCCCACGGTGCCGCAAAACGATGCGGGGATGCGAATCGAGCCACCGGTATCGGTGCCCATCGCCATGAAGACCATCCCCGCCGCCACCGCCGCGCCCGCTCCGCCGCTCGACCCGCCCGGACTGTGCCGCGGATTCCATGGATTGCGCACCGCGCCGAAGTGCGGATTGGCCGACGTGATCCCGTAAGCCAGTTCGTGCATGTTGAGCTTGCCCATCAGCACCGCGCCCGCGACTAGCAGTTTCTCCACCACCGTGGCATTCACCGTGGGCACAAAGTTTTCGTAAACCCTGGAGCCCGCCGTGGTGCGCACTCCCCTGGTGAGAAACAGATCCTTCAGCGCCACCGGAATGCCGTGGAACGGTCCGCGGTCTTGGCCCAGGGCGAGCTCCCGGTCCGCCTGCCGGGCCTGGTCCAGTGCCTGTTCGGCGGTGACGGTGATGAATGCGCGCAGGCCGGCGTTGTGCCGGTCGATCCGCGCCAGGGCGGCGGTGGCCAGTTCCACGGCGGAAAACCGGCGCGCGCGGAGGCCCTCGGCCGCTTCCCCTATGGTCATTCGCCTTCTCCAGCGCCGTCGACGCCTTCTACAGACAGGTGCAGTTCGAGGTCGGGCTCCCGATCGGCCGTCAGTTGTTTCACCAACGGACGAAACGTCTCTTCCAGCGCGGCCAGCGGCCCCACGATGCCGTCCAGTTCGCCTGCGGAAACCGTGAGGCCGTTGGCCTGCGCGATACCTGCCCAGTCCTTCATGACGACTACGATACCGGATCTTCCGGCCTGGGGCGCGCGCTCCATTCCGCGCCGGCCAAAACCACCATGGCGGCGATGAAGCTCCACAGCAGGATCGCGACCGAGTGGCGGAAGATGGAATACTCGTGCTCCAGCTTCGCCTGGAGAAACGGCGCAATCGCGAGGTTCACGTATTTGAGGGCTTCCAGAATCAGCCCCACGAACACGGCCGCCGGCGCCACCCGAGCCGGCGCAATCTTGCGGTTGGGCAGCAGCCAGTAGATGAGGAAGAGCGCCAGAATCGAGATGGGCACGGCGGCCAGCTTGAACACCAGCAGGTTTAGCCACCACTGCACGCCCCCCAGCCATTGCCACGTCGAGATCCATTGCTTGTTGAGCGCCGTGAGCATCAGCGAGACCAGCGCCAGCGCTCCGCAGAGGAAGATCATGCCCAGCGCCACCAACTGGTTTTTCAGGTAAGAGCGATTTTTCACCTCGCCCCAGGCGCGGTTCAGCGCCACTTCCAGCGGTTCGAAGATTCCGTTGGCGGTGAACAGCAGCAACACCATGCTGGTGAGCTGGAGCTGCCCTTGCATCGCCAGGTTGCGTTTCAGGAAGCCGGCCAACTCTCCGGGAAAATAATCGTTGAGCGCCAGGTAGATGGCGTCCTCCGCCGCCCGCGAATGCAGCACAACGCGGCATAAGGACAGCATCACATTCAGGAAGGGGAAAAACGAAAGCAGCACGCTAGCCGAAATCGCCAGGGCGTAGACATGCACCTCGGTGCCGCTCAGGTAGCGGGCCGTGGGCCGGAACAGCTCCAGGCGCGCGCGGCGTTCGGGAGTGAAATAAGAGATCAACTTTCAGAGTAGCAAGACCGCTACCTCTCGACCGCGGCTCCCATCAGAGCCGCGGCCGGGGTACCCCCTGGGTCGGGAGCGGTCTTCCGGCACGCCGATTTAGTATCCAGCGGGGAGACGCGCCACAGCGCGGTTTAAGCGAAGGTGACCTTCTGCGCGGCCTCGTCCCAGATGGCCTTCTTCTGGTTCTTAAACGCCAACGTGGCCATGTGGCCGCTGATGGCAGCCTGCTGGCCAATGGGCGGCGGCGCGATGGGCTGCTCTTTGCCCAGCACGCTCATGATGAAATTGCGGAAGTGATTGAAGACGCCGTCGTCGGTCTGGTTAAAATCCTTGCGGCTGAGCGCGATGGTTTTGCGATTCTTGATGTCGTCGGGCGCCTTGCCGCGATACAGCTCCGGGGTGAAGGTGAGATCCTGCCGGTTCATGACTTCGATGGTGCCTTCGTTGCCGAAGATCTGCTCGCCATAGCCGTAGTGATCGTTGCCGAAATAGCAGGAGTAGTTGATGTGGAACTTGTCGTATTCGTAAATGGCGCTCAGCGTATCGGGCACGTCGCGGTCGTCGGTCTTGCCGGTCCAGCGGTAAATGCCGCCGCTCGCCATGCAGGATTTCGGCACCGTCTTATCCAACATGAAGTTGACGATATCGGTCTGATGCACCAGCAGGTCGGTGGAGATGCCGCCGGAGTAGTCCCAGTAGAGGCGCCATTGGAAGTAGCGCTGCGGATCCCATTCGTGTTTGGGGGCGGTGCCCAGGAAACGGTTGAAATCGGTGTTCTGGGGCGTGGCTTCGGGCGGGATGGCGTAGCGCCAGGCCGGGTCGTTGGGCAGCGAGTTGCGGTACCAGAAGGCGCGCACGTAGTGTACGTCGCCCACCATGCCCTGTTTGATGAGTTCCTTGGCCTTCTTATAGAGCGCGGAACTGCGGTTCTGCGTGCCCACCTGAACGATCTTCCCGGATTGCTTCCATGCCTTGACGATATCGAAGCCCTCTTCGATAGTGTGGGCGAGGGGTTTTTCGATGTAGACGTGTTTGCCGGCCTGGAGCGCCGCGATGGTCATATCGTGATGCAGGTGTTCCGGCGTCATGATATAGACCGCATCGATCGATTTGTCGGCCAGTAGTTCGCGGTAATCGACGAAGGTTTTGGCCTTGTTGCCCCAAACCGTCTGCATGCGGTCCTGCGCGCGGGCGATGTAGCCCTCATACGTATCGCAGATCGCCGTGACCTGGACCTCATTTGCCGCCGCCGTGTGCAGCCAGCCCAGGCCCGCGTAACCACGCGTGCCGACGCCGATCCAGCCGATATTCACCTTCTCGTTGGCGCCCCGAGCCGCGATTACAGCCGGGCCCGCGGCAATCGCGGCCGCCTTGAGGAAATTACGCCGATTGAGTTCGTCCGCCATGGGACCTCCAGTTTCGAATATACCCAGATGATAGCAGCGGGATGCGCCGCCGGACAGGGGGTAGTTGCGGGAAACCGGGGTTCAACCCGGACTTCGTATCCCGTCGGCCCGGCCAAGGGTAATCAAATTGGTATGATCTGCCGATATGTAAAAGGTGACCGGCCATCCCGCGATTTCCACGACTTCCTGCCAAGTGGCCCATCTGGGGTTGGTCCTGGCCTTGTGCCTTTCCACCATCGCCGCCGGCTCGGCGCAGGAGCCGCAGGTCGATCTGAGCCGGATGGACGTGGAAGACCTGATGGATATCAAGGTGACGTCCGTCTCCAAAAGGGAACAGCGTCTTGCCCGCACCGCAGCCGCGGTATTTGTGATCAATCAGGAGGACATCCGCCGCTCTGGCGCCACCAATATTCCCGACCTGCTGCGCATGGCTCCGGGCGTCGACGTGGAGCAGATTGACGCCAATTCCTGGGCGATCAGTGTGCGGGGCTTCAACTCGCGCTACTCCAACAAGGTCCTGGTGCTGATCGACGGCCGAACGGTCTACACCCCATCCTTTTCCGGGGTGTTTTGGGAACATCTCAATATGCCCCTGGAGGATATTGAGCGAATCGAGGTGATCCGTGGCCCCGGAGCCACGGTCTGGGGCGCCAATGCCGTCAATGGGGTGATCAGCATTTTCACCAAGTCCGCCAAAGACACCAAAGGGGGACTGGTCACAGCCGGCGGCGGCTCCCAGGTACATGCGCTCGGTCTGGTGCAGTATGGCGGCGCGGCGGGGAAGAATGGAGCCTTCCGGGCATACGGCAAATACTTCAATATTGGAAACTCGGCGATGCCCGACGGATCTCCGGCCGCCGACCATTGGATGCGGGTGCACGGCGGATTCCGCGCCGACTGGGATCTCTCCGGCCGCGACTCCCTGATGGTGCAGGGCGATCTGTTTGCCAACCAGGCGAGCCAGACACGGCGCAGCGGCTTTATAGCGATGCCATTCGACCGCATCTTCAACCAGAACCTGGACGCGGCTGGTGGAGACCTGCTGGCTCGCTGGGACCATACTTTTGCCGGCGGATCGCAGACGTCTTTCCAGGCGTATTACGATACCTATCGCCGCACCGATATGGGAGTGCCGGAGGTGCTGAGGACGTTCGATCTCGACTTCCAGGATCACATCGCCGCGGGGGATCGCCACAATATCGTTTGGGGCCTGGGCTACCGGGTGAGCACGTCCGGGGTCTCGCCGGGATACGCCGTCGCGCTCTCGCCACCCTGGCGAACGGACCATTTGTACAGCGGATTTGTGCAGGACGAAATCCGCGCGTCCGATTCCCTCTGGTTAACCGTCGGCTGCAAACTGGAGCGCAACTCCTACACCGGCCTGGAAATTGAACCTAGTGTGCGGCTTGCCTGGAGTGCCCCCGGCAGCCGGAATGCCATCTGGGCGGCCGCATCCAAGGCCAACCGCCAACCGGCCAGAGTGGACACCGGCATCCGGACGGACTTGCGGACCATTCCCATCACCTCCGATTTCATCCAGGTGCTCCGGTTGTCCGGCAATCCGCGCATCAAGGACGAAGAACTCCGGGACTACGAAGTGGGGTATCGATCCGAGATCACCACAACCCTCTCGCTCGACATCGCCACGTTTTTGAGCTTCTACCGTCATCTGGAGACCGTCGAGTCTCAGCCTCCGGTAGTTATTCAGGGCTCGCCCGTGCAATTGATTGTCCCCCTCATGTTTGGCAACAAGGCGAGCGCAGTGACTTATGGCGGTGAACTATCGCTGCGCTGGAAGGTGACCTCGCGTTGGCGGATCAGGCCCGGCTACAGTTACCTGCATGCAACCATCCGGCAAGACCCGTCTTCTCACGGTGCGGCGTCACTCAGCCTCGATACCGGGTTTCCCCAGAACATGTTTCAGGTCCGCTCGTCGCTGAATCTGCCGTGGAGCACGGAGTTCGACCAATCGCTGTACTACACCGCTCGACTGCCCGGTGGGAGTATCCCAGGTCATGCCCGCCTGGATCTCCGTCTGGGCCGCCACTTTGGCGAGCGGGCCGAAATCAGCCTGGTGGGGCAAAACCTGCTTCGATCGCGGTCCACTGAGTATGGTGACTCCTTCAGCATTGTCGGAACGCAATCGGTACGAAGCGTTTACGGGCAGATTGCGTGGAGGTTTTGATCGCGCGAGAGGCCGACAGATGCTAACTCCTCTCAAGTTCGCGATCGTTCTAGGAGCCACGTGCATACTGGGCTTGCGAGGCCAGATCAACGAATACCAGGTGAAGGCGTTTTTCTTATACAACTTTGCACGCTACGTGGAATGGCCGTCAGAGAGCTTCAAGGCCTCTAATGACCCGATTGTCATTTGCATCCTCGGCCAGAACCCCTTCGGCGGCGCACTGGACCAGGCGATCGCCGGAAAGGTGGTGGATGGCCGGCCGTTTGTCGTCCGCCAGCTTTCGGACATCCATCCGGAAAGCAACTGCCACATCCTCTTCGTCAACTCTTCCGAACGGAAACGGTTCCGGTCCATGGCCGGAAGGCTCAAAGGGTCCGGAGTTTTGAGTGTGGGCGAAATACCGGGGTTCACCGCCGATGGTGGAGTCATTAACTTCAAGATAGAGGCCGGTAAGGTTCGTTTCGAAATCGACGTGGATGCCGCGGGGCGAGAACGCCTGCACATCAGTTCCAAGCTTTTGAGTTTGGCTCAAATTGCGAAGAGAGCGGAGGATGGCAAGTGAAAGCTTTACCGAGATATCGCAACCTGCCCGTGAAGCTCAAGCTTCATCTGATCATCATGGGTACGGTCTGCACCGCTCTGCTGCTGGCTTGTGCCGCAGTCCTGGTTTACGACCACGTCGTGCTCTATGAGACGGCGGAAAACGACCTTGACATCCTGGCGGAGATCTTCGCCTCCAACAGCGCGGCCGCGCTTACCTTTGACGACCCAAAAGCGGCACGGGAACTGCTTGCCGGCCTCAAGGCCAGGCGCTCCATCGAATCCGCCGTGATTTACTCGGCCAATGGCCAGGTCTTTGCCTCCTACGGCCGCGACAGCCAGCAGAGGGAATCCCCGCTCCCCAGCCTCGAAAATATACCCCGCGTCGAGGGCAGCCGGTTGAAGGTGTCGAAACGTATCCTGGTGGGCGATCTTTCCATCGGCTCGATCTATTTCGAGTCGAATCTGGGAGAGGTTCGTGCGCAGCTCAAGCAATCCGCCGCGGTCATTCTGACCATTCTGCTGGCCGCTGCCTTGTTGGCGATGGGGCTGGCATCCAGGCTGCAGCGCGCCATCTCCGAACCCATCCGGCATTTGGCGGAGACCGCGAAGCACGTGTCCCTTCAGAACGACTATGGAGCGCGAGCCACCAAGTTGGCGGATGACGATCTAGGGCAGCTCACCGATACATTTAATGGAATGTTGGCGGAGATAGAGCGCAGGGACGAACAACTGCGGGAGCATCAAAACCATTTGGAACAGGAGGTGTCAAACCGCACCGCCGAACTGATGGCGGCAAAGGACAGCGCGGAGGCCGCCAGCCGTGCCAAAAGCGAATTCCTGGCGAACATGAGCCATGAGATCCGCACCCCAATGAACGGCATTATCGGCATGACCGAGCTCGCCCTGGATACGGAGCTGAACGAGGAACAACGCGACTACCTCAACACCGTGCGCACCTCGGGCGAATCGTTACTGACCATTATCAACGACATCCTGGACTTCTCCAAAATCGAAGCCGGGAAGTTCACGCTGGACAATTACGCGTTCGACCTGGACCGGACCCTGCAGGAAACCGTGCGAATGATGGCGGTGCCGGCGCATGAGAAGGGGCTGGAATTGCTCTACGAGAATCGGGCGGACCTTCCCGTGAACGTTTTGGGAGACCCCGGAAGGCTGCGTCAGATTGTAGTGAACCTGCTAGGCAACGCCATTAAGTTCACGGAATCGGGCGAGGTCTCGCTGACGGTAGTGGAAGCGCGCGAAGAGGAACGTGGCCTGCAGGTACATTTCGCGGTTTCCGATACCGGAATAGGGGTACCGCCGGAGTGGCAGGGCCGCATCTTCGATTCTTTCGTTCAGGCGGACGGGTCCCCCACGCGGCGCCAGGGCGGCACCGGTCTGGGACTCTCCATCTCCTCGCGTCTGGTGGGCCTGATGGGCGGCGGCATGTGGCTCCAGAGCGAAGCCGGACAAGGAAGCACGTTCCATTTTACAGTCCACGTAGCCATTGCCGCGGCACCAGGCGCGACGGCGCACACTTCTGAACCGGAGGTTCTGCGGGGACTAGCGGTTCTGGTGGTAGACGATAATGCCACCAATCGCCGCATTCTGCAAGAGACGCTGGTGGGCTGGCAGATGAAGCCCGTTCTTGCTGACGGCGGGCCGCAAGCCCTCCACACGCTGCGCCAGCACGCCCGTTCCGGCCACCGCTTCGCGCTGCTTCTCCTGGATGCCCACATGCCGGACATGGATGGCTTCACGCTAGCCAGACAGATTCAGGAAGATCCGGCGATTGCCGGCCCTCCAATCATGATGCTCAGTTCGCTGGACATCGGATCCATTAGGCCTGAACTGCGGCGGAGCGGGTACTACGTGGTGAAGCCGGTGACGCGGGCGAATCTGCTGAGTGCCATCTTGCGAGTACTGGGAGGGGGACCGCAGCGGTTTGCGCCCTCGCGCAGCGCCGTCATGGCAACCACCGAACGCCCGCTACATATCCTGCTAGCCGAGGATAACGTCGTCAATCAGAAGGTGGCCGTGCGTCTGCTGGAAAAGCAAGGGCATTCGGTCGAAGTTGCCTCTAACGGAATGGAAGCGCTGGCCGCGTCGGCCCGCGACTCGTTCGACCTGATCCTGATGGATATGCAGATGCCCGTGATGGATGGCTACGCCGCCACGCACGCCATCCGCGCGGCGGAGAAGGGAACCCTTCGCCATGTGCCCATCGTGGCGCTGACCGCGCATGCGATGAAGGGTGATCGGGAAATCTGCCTCAAGGCGGGGATGGACGGCTACCTAGGCAAGCCGATTCGCCCTCAGGAACTGGCGGCTGTGCTCAAGCGATGGGGCAATCTCTCGCCGGACCCGGTGGACACACTCCCCGATGAGGCTGCGAAAGGTACCGCGTCGCTGGTTGCGCTCGTGGAA
>JANYJN010000288.1 GCA_025358475.1 Candidatus Solibacter sp. | reverse complement strand
CCACCTGCGGCGGCGCGGGCTGGGCGGAAAGCACCGCGGCGGCTCCTATAAGAGCCGCTACCGCGAGCAGCCGCAAACGAATCTTGCCGCGCAGGCGAAACCGACCGCGCCACCACCACAAGTCACCTGCTTGCATGGGTGGGGCAGGCTTCAGCCCAATGCCACATAGTTCTTTGCCAAAGATGCAAAGCCAGCGGAAGTGGTGGCGCGGACTCCCGGGTCCGCGCGGCACGCCCTCGTCCCGCATCCGGAACAACGTTGTTAGCATCCTGCACCGCGCGAGCGGGCCGACGGGGGCGTCGGCCAGGACCCTGGGGTCCGCCCAGGGGTCCGCCCCACCACCAACGCAGACTGTCCGTTGCCAGGAAAACTATGTGGCATTAGGCTTCAGCCTGCCAACGCCCGCTTGCGGGCGAGTTTCTTCACAGCTTCGGAATGAACAGTTTCGGGCGAACACGTAGTGCCGCATGAGCGTCATCCGGCGAGCCCGGGGACGCCGCCGAGAGTTTTCGCCAGCCGCACCCCGCGCAGAATGGACTGCGCCACGGCCTCGGCCGCCGCCACGCCCAGAATGTTGATGTCGGCCTGTAGCGCGCCCAGTGACAGGGCGAAGGCGATATCGCCGTCCGCCATGGTGTTCACCGGGTAGATGGTGCGCGCCATGCCCAGAGAGGCGAACTGGGCGAGTTTATTTGCCTGCACCTTGTTGAGCCTGGCGTTGGTAACGACCACGGCGAGGGTGGTGTTCCCGGTGGTGGCACCGATGACCGCGCCGCGCCTCATCTCGCCTTCACTATCGATAAACTCGCGGCTGCTCGCGCTCTTGCGCGCGCCTGCGGCAATCTTACCCGTCGCCGGGTCGCGCACGTCGCCCAGGGCGTTGACCGCGACCATGGCGGAGACCAGCACGCCGCCGGGAAGGGTCACGGTGTACGATCCGATACCTCCCTTCATGGCCCGTGCCATCCCAAAGAGTTTGCCGATGGTGGCGCCCGTGCCCGCACCCACGCAACCCTCCGTCACGGCGTCGGTGGTGGCTGCCGCCGCTGCGGCCTCCCCCATGGCGATATTGGGATGCACGTTGGTTTTGCCGATGCCGAGATCGAAGAGAATGGCGCCGGGCACGATGGGGATGTGCTGGCCGCCAAAGGCGTAGCCTACCTTGCGGCCGGCCAGGTAACGGCGCACGCCGGCGGCGGCTTCCAGGCCGAACGCGCTGCCGCCAGCCAACAGAATGCCATGCACCCGGTCCGTGACGTGGCCAGGGCTGAGGGTGTCTATTTCCTGCGTGCCGCTGGCGCTGCCGCGAATATCCACGCCGCCGACGGCGCCCTGCTCGCACAGGATGGCAGTGCATCCGGTGACAGCGTCAAAGTCGGAGATGTGGCCGACGCGAATTCCGGGGATGTCTGTAAGTCCCTTCATGGCTGGGTTTTCCACGGCATTTTAAGCAACTATGGTAGCATCGGAGTGCGGGGATCGAACCTACTTGCTGGATCTGCTGAAAGAGCCTGTACTTGCTGTTCAGGAATTTTTCTTGCTCGCAGGAAATGCCCTGAAAAACATCTTCCGCCGCCCTCACTACGGCGACGATATCGCCCTCCAGATGGACGCCATCGGCGTGGGCTCGCTGCCGGTTGTAGTGATGATCGGATCCTTCAGCGGCATCGTCATGGCGCTACAGATGTCGCGCGCTCTCTCGCAATACGGCCAGGTCGGCAAGACCGGCACGCTGGTGTCCTTAACCCTGGTGCGCGAACTCGGACCGGTGCTGACGGCGATCATGGTGGCGGGACGCAATTCCACCGGAATGGCCAGCGAACTCGGCTCCATGAAAGTCACCGAGCAGATCGACGCCATGCGCGCGCTGGGCACGGACCCCATCCAGAAACTGGTAACGCCGCGGGTGATCGCTACCTGCGTGATGCTGCCGCTATTAACCATCATCGCGGATTTTGTGGGCATGGTGGGCGGCTTCCTGATCGCCAAGTTCGTGCTCAGTATCGAGAGCCGGCAGTACTGGACGTCGGTATGGCGCGCGCTCGAGTGGAACGACGTGACACAGGGGCTGCTCAAACCGCTGGTATTCGCGCTGGTCGTTTCGCTGATGGGCTGCTACCACGGATTGCGCACCACGGGCGGAACCCAGGGCGTGGGCCGCTCCACCACGCAGGCGATGGTGGCGGCGACGGTGCTGATCTTCGTGCTGGATGTGCTGATCACCAAGGTCTTCGTGAGCCAGGGGGGATCCTGATGGCGGCGGAAACCCCCGCGGTGCTGCGCTTCGAAAACGTCACCGTCTCCTTCGATGGAGACGTGGCGTTGCGCGACATTTCGTTTGCGGCGTTCGAGGGCGAATCGCGCATCATTTTAGGAGCCGCGGGCAGCGGCAAAACGGTGCTGCTGAAAACCGCTATGGGGTTGACTAAACCGGAATCCGGTAAGGTATTTGTGTTCGGCCAGGACATCTCCACCTTGCCCGAGAAACGCCTCTTCGACGTTCGCGGCAGAATCGGCATGCTCTTCCAGGAAAGCGCCCTCTTCGATTCGCTGAACATCGCGGAGAACGTGGCATATCCGCTGCTCAATCAGCCGTCCATCCATTGCCCCAAGGCCGACGTGCTGCCGCGCGTGAAGCGGACGCTGGAATTCGTGGAGCTGGGCGAAACGCTGGAGAAATTCCCCAGTGAACTGTCGGGCGGCATGCGGCGGCGCGCGGCCATCGCCCGCGCCGTGGTCACGGAACCTCCCCTGCAAATGTACGATTCGCCCACCGCCGGCCTCGACCCAATCACCGCGCACACCATCATGGCGCTGCTCATCAAAGAGCGCGATGTCAGCCAGGCCACCACGTTGCTGGCCACCCACCGCTTTCAGGACGGGAACCTGATGGCGAATTTTCGCTACAATTCGGAGCGAGGAGCTTTGGAGCCGGCACGTAACGGGACTGAAAAGAAATCGCGAACCACCTTCATGGTGCTGAAGGAAGGCCGGCTGATTTTCGAGAGTGACCAGGACGCAATCGAGTCCTCTACAGACCCATATATCGGCAAGTTCGTGAAGCAGCGGGTTTAGACATGGCGGATCCAAAAAAAGTACGCTGGGCGCAGTTGAAGGTGGGCGTGCTGGGGCTGGCCGCCTTCCTAATTCTGGCGGCGCTGATTTTTCTGCTGACCAGTTCCAGGGGATTCTTCCAGAAGACCGCGCTTTTGCATACGTTCATGGACGATGCCAGCGGCATGGCCGAAGGCACTCCGGTGCGCCTCAACGGCTTCACCATCGGCTCGCTCGATAGCATCATACTGATCACACCCTCCGAGCCGAAACGGTCGGTGGAATTCATTATGAAGGTGCAGGCGAAATTTCTCCGGCAGGTTCCGGTGGATTCGGTGGCCGGTATCAGCGCGGCCAACTTGCTGGGCGACAAGTTTATCAACATCACCAAGGGGCGTGATGCCCAGACCATGAAGGACGGCGCCGAAATCAAGAGCCTGCAAGCCCAGGACATCCCCGAATTGATGGCGCAAAGCGCCAACCTGCTGCAAACCCTCCAGACCATCATCAGCCGGCTGGATGCCTTACTGGTTGGCGTGGAGGCGGGTAAGGGCAACATCGGCAAACTGCTGAAGGACGAGGAACTCTACAACCGCTTGAACGGCATCGCCTCCGAAGGCCAGAACCTGCTGGCCGACGTGCGCAGAGGCCAGGGCACCATCAGCAAGCTGATCTACGACGATGCGCTGTACCAGGAAATCCGTTCGCCCATCAAGCGCGTGGATGCCTTGCTGGCGGATTTGCAGGCAGGGCACGGAAGCGCCGGTAAACTGCTCAAGGATCCGGCCCTGTACGATGACGCCAAGGCATCCCTCGCCGAGATTCGGGCGCTGCTGGCAGATCTCAGTGCCGGCAAGGGCACGGCGGGCAAACTGCTCAAAGACGACGCGCTCCACCAGCGGCTCGAAGAATTGGTGGCCAAGTTCAACGGCACCATCGACAAGATCAACGCCGGGCAGGGCACGCTGGGGCAGTTTCTGGTCAACCCGCAGTTGTACGACTCGCTCAACGGCGCCACGCGGGAGTTCCAGTCGCTGGCCAAGGACATGCGGGCCAACCCCAAGAAGTTCCTCACCATCCGGCTCACGCTGTTTTGATTTCGCGGAAACAACTCGTAGTCAACGCCGACGATTTCGGCTTCACACCGGACGTCAACGCCGGCATCGTGGAAGCGCACCGCGGCGGCATTCTGACGGCCGCCACGCTGATGGCCAACGGCGAGGCCTTTGCGGATGCCGTGCGGCTGGCGCGCGAGACGCCGGCGCTCGATATCGGCTGCCACCTGGTGCTGATCGGCGGACGCTCGCTGGTAACCGGCAAAGCGTTTCCTGCGACGGCGCGCCAACTGGTGGTGGCGCTGGCCATGGGCCGAATTCGGGTGTATGACGAACTGGCGGCGCAGTTAAGGCGCATTGTGGATGCGGGGCTGCGGCCCACTCACCTGGATACTCACAAGCACACGCACCTGGCGCCGCCGGTACTCGATGCGGTGGCGCGTCTGGCCCAGGAGTTCGATGTGCGCTGGGTGCGGCGGCCCTTCGATTTTCCGCTGTACGCCCTGCGTGACGGTGTGCCGCGCGGCAAGCGGCTGGTCAGCGACGCCCTGGGGTTGCTGCGCCGGCGCTTCCACCGCGTCCTGAGGGAGCACGGGTGCCGCACCACGGACCACTTCGCGGGTTTCCAAATCACCGGCCGCTTGCGCACCGCGGAACTGGTGGAATTGATGTCGCTGATCCCGCGGGGGAGCACCGAGTTGATGGTCCATCCGGGGCGCTGCGGCCCCGCGCTACGTGCGGCGCGCACGCGATTGAAAGAGAGCCGCGAAGCGGAGTTGGCCGCGCTGGTGGCGCCGGAGGTTCGGGCGGCCATGCTGCACCACGCGATCGAGCTGGTAAACTACGCGGGCCTGCAGTTATGAAATGGCCGCCGATGAACGCCGATAAACGCCGATAAGCATTTCTTGTGTTATCCGCGTTCATCGGCGGCCATTTGTATTTTTTCACGTTCTGAATGCCGCGCAACGATGATACTGTGAACCCATGTCCAGCTTGCTCCCGCGGGAAGGCAGTTCGGTATCGACCCCTGCCGCGCCGGAATTTAACCCCGTCTTCACGCGCGGCGCCCTCATCATCCTGATCGCACTCCTGCTGGGCGAGACCACCATCAACTTCATCGATCGCCAGGTGGTTTCGGTGCTGGCGCCCACCCTGCGCGCGGAATTCCACTTGAGCAACGGCCAGTACGCGGCTATCCTGAACGCCTTCATGGGAACCTACGCGATCGCCTATTCCTTCGCCGGATGGGCCCTCGACCGTTTAGGCGTGGGCCGCGGACTCACCCTGGCGGTGAGTTGGTGGTCCGCCGCCGGGATGTTGACCGCCCTGGTCAAAGGGCCGCTCAGCCTGGGAATGGCGCGCAGCCTCTTGGCGGTCGGCGAAGCCGGCGCGTGGCCCGCATTCGCCAAAGCCACGGCCACCTGGGTGCCGGCAGAGGCCCGCACTCTCGCCATTGGAGTCTGCAACAGCGGATCCAGCCTGGGCGCGATGATCGCGCCTCCGCTGGTGGTGGGGATCACAGCCATCGCCGGCTGGCGCGGCGCCTTCGTGGTCACAGGGGCGATCGGCTTCCTCTGGGTGCTCGCGTTCCAGCTTTTCCGCCGCTCCCATCCGGAGATGGCCATCGCCGAGAGCGCCCCCGTGGCCGACACCGACCGTGTGCGCTGGGTGCAATTGCTCCGCTACCGGCAGACCTGGGCGGTCTTCTTCTGCCGCTTCTTCGCCGACCCCTTGTGGTTCTTCTACGTGTTCTGGATCCCCGAGTTCCTGACCCGAGAGCGCGGCCTGGACCTGGCCGGCATCGCCGCCGTGGCGTGGATTCCGTTTCTAGTAGCCGACGTGGCGAATTTCTCCGGCGGTTACCTCGTGCTGCGCCTGCAACGCGCCGGTTGGAGCGCCAATCGCACCCGCAAAACGCTGATGGTGGGGGCGACGCTCTTCGCCCCGCTGGGCATCCTCGCCGTATTCGCGCATTCCCTGTTCTGGACCATCGCCATGATTTCGGTGGCGATTTTCTTCTGGATGTTCTGGTCCATCACGGTACACAGTCTGCCCGGTGACTACTTTCCGCCGCGCGCCGTGGCATCCGTCTACGGGATCGCCGGAACTGGTTCCACCCTCGGCTCCGTGATCAGCACGTGGGCCGTAGGCCGCACCCTGGATGCCACCCACAGCTACGCACCCGTATTCATCGGAATCGGACTGCTCATGCCCATCGCGCTGCTGGTCGGAACCACCTTGATGGGGCGGGTGGAGCCGGTCAAAGATTTTTAGCCGCGGGCACGCCCCACCGCGGTTGGGCGCCTCATTCACCCAAGCGGGTTTCGCGCAATTCTTCCATCCAGGCAGGTAGCCAGGAAGCAGTCGAATCCGGCCCCTGGCAGGACGGACAGCCATAGCCGCACACTCGCAGGACGCACCCCCAATTCCGGGCACCGCCATCCCGTAACCGGACACCGCGCCGCATCCAGGCGAGGCGGGATCGTTGGTTCTTCCCCGGAATCGCGATGGCCCCGGAATTGCCTATTGTCCTTGCATGGTGACCCCGTGAACGGACTTCTCATGGACTTCCGGTACGCCCTGCGCGCCTTGCGCAAATCGCCGGGCACCACCGCCGTGGCCGCGTTGGCGCTGGCTCTCGGCATTGGCGTCAATACCTCCTGCTTCATCTGGGTCAGCGCCCTGGTGCTCCACCCGTTTCCATACCCCGGCCTGGAACGGATC
>JANYJN010000277.1 GCA_025358475.1 Candidatus Solibacter sp. | reverse complement strand
AGCCCCAGTACACGGCGGACGATGTCGCGGGCATCGTGACGCGCTCTAAGGAAGTGCTGACCACGGGACGCGATCTGTATCTGATGTTCAAGCACGAAGAGAGTCCCGAAGGCGCGCTGCATGCGGAGACGGTGCTGAAAGGCGTGGGATAGGCCTCCGCGTTGATGCATCCGAGCGCAGCTAAGACCGCCGGTAAGTTTTTCTTGATTGTGGATACAATTGTGGATATGATGTAAGTTGGAATTTAGTTGGGATGAACCAAAGCGCGAGTGGGTGCTGGCGGAGCGCGGCATAGATTTTCTCGGCTTGGCCTTCACGTTGTTTGATGGCCGTCCCCTTCTTACAGTGCCGACGCCACGCGGCGATGAGGAGCGATTTCTGAGCATCGGCGCGATTGGAGGGAGATTCTTCGCGGTCATATGAATGTGGCGCGATGGAGCAGTGCGAATTATCACGGCAAGGAGGGCGAGAGATGCGGAAGAGGAACGATACCGTGCGCTATACGGCTAAACAGATTAAAACCAAGATGGCACGAGGCGAGGACCGGACGAATTGGGATAAAGTTGACGCGGTGACTGGCGCCAGGCTCGAAGCATCCATACAAGCCGACGTTGACGACGTTCACTCTGAGCCGGAATGGACGCGGATCATTGTGGGCATCCCTGCCCGCAAAGACCATATCAATATTCGGGTGGACCACGACGTCCTACAGTGGTTCAGATCGAAGGGCAAGGGTTACCAGACCCTCATGAACAACGTCCTGCGGGCCTTCGCGCAAACGCGGCAACAGAGTGACACCAGGAACTCACAGTAGGAATGTCCGGGGCCACACGTGCGAAAGCGGCGCCTACCCCACCCGGCTTTTGCGCGCCCGCTTCTTCGGCGCCGCTTCCATCTCGCCCGCCCCGGCGGCCGCCGACGCGGTGGCCACCGCCACCGGTTTGCGCTTCTGGGCGAGGCTCTTCTTAAGAGCTTCCATGATGTCGATCACCGGCGCGAAATGCTCCGGCGGAGTCTCCACCACGTTGCGGCCTTCGATCTTATCCTCGATCATCTTCTTCAGATTGTCGCGGTAGGAGTCGTGGTATTTCTGCGGCTCGAAATTCTCCTCCAGGGAGGAGATCAGCATCTTCGCCATGGCGAGTTCCTTCTCCTTCACCAAGCTGGTGTCGGTACGGAACTCCTCCACTTGGCGGATCTCGTCCTGGTAATACATGGTGTGCGAGAGAATCCCTTTGGCGCCCGGCCGCAGCACGATAATGTGCTCGCGATTGTGCATCGCCACCTTGGCCACGCCGTAGTAACCGGAGTCCTTCAGCGCGGTGAACAGCAGGGCGTACGCCTTCTCGCCACCCTCATCCGGCGCGACGTAGTAGGAGCTCTCCAGGTAGACCGGGTCCACTTGGTCGGCTTTGACGAATTCCAGGATCTCCATCACCTTGGCGGTGCGCGGCGCCACCTTCCGGATATCCTCGTCGTCAATCACCACGTAATGGTCCTTCTCATACTCGTAGCCCTTGACGGTCTCCGAGCGCGAGATCGGTTTGTCTTCGAGCTGGCAATAAGTCATCTGCTTGATGCGCGAATGGTCGTCCTTGTGCAGCAGGTTGAAGCTGATGGTTTCGCTGCGTGCCGCACTAAACAGACGAATGGGAAACGACACCATGCCGAAAATCAGATGGCCTTTCCAGACGCTTGCCGCCATATCAGTTCCCTCCGTGCCCCCTTTCAGGGGCAACATGGTTTTCAAGATACTACAAATCCTAATAAGATGTAAATGGAAGGACGCAAGGGGTTTATGTCGCTAGACGAATACGCCGCGAAACGCCGCTTTGAGAAAACACCCGAGCCGCCTCCTTCCGTCGGGATCAGCAATCCAGCGGCCAAACCGTATTTTTGTGTGCAACGGCACGATGCCACCAGGCTGCACTACGACTTTCGCCTGGAGATCGATGGCGTTTTAAAATCCTGGGCCGTGCCCAAGGGGCCGTCGCTCAATCCCGCGGTGAAGGTCTTTGCGGCGCACGTGGAAGATCACCCCCTGGAGTACGGCGATTTCGAAGGCAATATTCCGGCGGGCAACTACGGCGGGGGCAGCGTGATGCTATGGGACCGGGGCACGTTCGACCTGCTGGGCGATGTCGCGGCCGAGGCGCAACTGGCGCGCGGCGATCTGAAGTTCCGCCTGCACGGCGAGAAACTGAAGGGCGATTTCGCCATCGTCCTGATGAAAGGCAAGAAAAAGGGCAACGAATGGCTGCTCATCAAGAAGCGCGATGAGTTCGCCACGGCGGCCTGGGATGTGGAGGCGCTGGCCTATAGCGTGCTCTCCGGGCGCACCCAGGAAGAGATCGCGCGCAACCTGCCGGCGCGCCAGACCAAACGCGAAACAGCGGGCGCGGCCGACCGCGTCTGGGCCACCAGCCCGCCGGCCAAGCGGGCGCGCGTTTCGACACCGCGCGCCGGGAAGCCGGGGAAAGAACGCCGGCCCGCGGAAGTGGCAGGCCAAAGCGCCCGCCCCACCTTTGCAGGCAGACGAATTGCCGACGGTGGCGCAGGCACTTCCGCCCGCGAACCACATTCTCTCCCAGCTTCGGACGCGCGCGGCTCGGTTGGGCGCGCGAAAGCCAAAAGAGACCTGTCGCGTCTCAAGGGAGCGCAACTGGCGGCGATGCCGGCGGCGGTCGAGCCCATGATGGCGACGCTCGCCGGCCGCGTGCCGCGTGGCGAGGACTGGCTGTTCGAGGTGAAGTGGGATGGCGTGCGCGCCGTCGCCTTCCTGGACAACGAAGAGGTCCGCCTGCAATCGCGCAGCGGGTTGCGCTGCGAGCGCCAGTATCCGGAACTGGCGGTGATGACGCACTACATCGCCGCATCGCAGGCGGTGATCGACGGCGAGATTGTGGTGCTGGATGCCAAGGGCGTATCGCAGTTCCACCTCATCCAGCCGCGCATTGCCAACACCGACCCGAACACCATCGCCCATTTGGTGCGCTCCACTCCGGTGATCTATTTTGCCTTCGACCTGCTCTACCTGGACGGCTACGACCTGCGCAACGCCGCTCTCGATAAGCGGCGCGAACTGCTGCAACAGGTGCTGACGCCGGGGCCGGCAATCCGCCTTTCCGATGCCTGGGCCGGCGCCGGCGAGGAACTGCTGGAGGCGGCGCGCGAGCATGGCCTGGAGGGCATCGTTGCCAAGCACGCGCCCAGCATTTACGAATCGCGGCGCAGCCGCGAGTGGCTCAAGATCAAGCTCGCCAGCGAGCAGGAGTTCGTGATTGGCGGTTTCACCGAGCCGCAGGGCGATCGCGATTATTTCGGCGCCCTGGTGCTGGGCGTGCACAAGGACGGCGAACTGCGCTGGGTGGGCAACGTGGGTACCGGTTTCGACCAGAAACTGCTGGCCGGCCTGCACGCGCGGCTCCAGCCGCTGATCACGCAGGCGTGCCCTTTCGCCGAGCGGCCCAAGCCGGATCGCGGCATCACCTGGGTGAAACCGGAGCTGGTGTGCCAGGTAAAGTATGCCAACTGGACGCCGGACGACCACTTGCGCGCGCCGGTGTTCGTCGGCTTGCGCCACGACGTGCAGGCCCCCGGCGTGATGCGAGAGGTCGCGCACGAGGTAGCGCCCGAAAAGGCGGGGGACCTTCTGCCCGGAAGCCCCAAGGAGGCGACGCTTCCCATCGACGGCCATACCCTCAAATTCACCAATCTCGCCAAGCTCTACTTCCCCGGCGACGGCGTCACCAAGCGCGACGTCCTCAATTACTATGCCGCCGTGGCGGACCTGATCCTGCCCCACTTGCTGGACCGGCCGCTCTCGCTCAAGCGCTATCCCAACGGAATCCGCGAGCAGTTCTTTTTTCAGAAGGACACGCCGGGGACCTACCCCGGCTGGCTGCGCACGGAGTCGATTGAAGAGATCAACTACGTGTTCGCCAGAGACCGCGCCAGCCTGTTGTATCTGGTCAACCTGGGCTGCATCGATCACAACCCGGCGATGAGCCGGTGGGGCTCGCTGGAGCACCCCGATTTCATCCTGATCGATCTGGACCCGCAGGAGTGCTCCTACGACCTGATCGTGGAGGCTGCGCTGCTGGTCAAGGGCGTTCTGGACCGGATCGGCCTCGTGGGATATCCGAAAACCACCGGCGGCGACGGCATGCACGTCTACATCCCCGTGGAGCCGGTCTACACCTTCGAGGAGGCCCGGACCTTCGCCGAACTGATCGCGCGCCTGGTGACGCACCAAAAGCCGCACCTGTTCACCACGCCGCGCACGGTCGCCAAGCGGCAGAAGAACCGCGTGTATTTCGACTACCTGCAGATCGGCCAATCGAAGACCATCGCGGCGCCGTACGTGTTGCGGGCGTACGAGGGAGCCCCGGTGGCCACCCCGCTGGAGTGGGCCGAGGTGATCCCGGGACTGCACCCGAAGCAGTTCCACATTCACAACGCGCGCGAGCGATTCCGCCAAAAGGGCGATCTGTTCCGGGGCGTGCTGGAGCGGCC